>CAJJOX010000124.1 GCA_905193485.1 uncultured Porphyromonadaceae bacterium
GCGTCGGGGCAGACAAGGGGCGCGGCCGGGTCGGCCGCCGGGAAACCGTATCAGTCCGACACCGCGTCCGCCTCTCCGGTTTATAAACCTGTTTCATTTGCTCCTGCCGGGACTCCTCCCGTGCCGCCCGAATCATCCGGTTACGGTAATGGCGGGTCGTCGATTGGCGGCGAATCCCGAAAGTCGCGCAAAAAGATGTGGTGGACTATCGCTCTCGTTTTGCTGGCGGCAGCTGTGGGCGGTGGCGTCTATTGGTTTATGACGCGGCCTTACGAAGTGTCGTTTGATGATGTGGATGAAGACGAAACGGTGACGGAGGCGGAATCGATATCGGAGGCGGAAGTGGCCGAGGTCGTTGAGGCTGAGGAGTTGCCACGCGGCTATTATGATATGGTGTTCAACGAGCTTGTGCCCGGCTCGGGTGTCAGACAGATGGAATGGAACGGCATCACATTTACTTTCGATCGCGACGGCCGCTGGACCAACGACAACTACTATGATGCTTTGCTGGGTTACCACACATGGGAGTTCGACGGCAATCGGCGCACTAAGGAAAATTACACCGGATCCGACAAATATGAGTCGGGATATGCCATGCATGTGTGGAACAGCGATAACCGCGTGTATGAGATGTTCGACAACACTCGCGGTTATACGCTTATGCGCACCTTCAATCCCGATGGCACCATCGCTTCACAGACGGTTGATTTCAGCGACGAATCGAAAAAAGACGGCTATGCATCGTTTAGCTACACCTATGACTCCCGCGGCAACTGGGTGACCCGCACCGGCGGCCCCGGCAAAGTGACCCGCAGGATCGAATACTACGACTGAGCCTGCTTTTGATCCATTGAAAAACCGAGGTCTTCGATCACTTCCCGAATCGCGGCACGATCGGCGTCGCCTTGGATTTTCGTTTCTCCTGAGGCAAGATCCACGGTGACGGATTTCACGCCGGGGAGTTTCGAAAGATTTTTCTCGACCATAGCCTTGCAATGGCCGCAAGTCATTCCTTTGACAATAATGACGGTCTGTCCGGTTGCCATATTTTCAGATTTAGTTGGTAGATGTTTTCTTATCAAGGCATTGACGATCAATATTATGAGTGCTGCCGCACATATGCCTGAGAACAATCCCACATGCAAATGGCAGTGCGATTCGCCTGCTGTCATCGGCATTGTAAACCATTCGCGTGGCATAAGATAGTCTATGCACATTCCGATAGCTATCGCACCTGCTATGATGGTGCCGAGATAGATGGCGGCGGTTTTCCTGCCAAGAGATTTGCTTACGATAATGATTGAGGCGAAATTTGCAGCCGGTCCGGCCATAAGAAGCACGAATGCCGCTCCCGGACTGAGCCCTTTGAGCATAAGCGATAGGGCGATCGGTATGGAGCCTGTGGAGCAGACATACATCGGCACCGCGACAATCACTACCGCGATCATTGACAGCAACGGATATCCGGCAAAGAGTGTAAAGAAGCCGTCGGGTATGAATACCGTTATGGCTGCGGCAATCACAAGACCGATGATGAGCCATTTGCCGATGTTCTGGATCATTTCCACAAACCCGTAGCGCATCGCGTCGCGTATTTTCCCGCCCAAACTGTCTGAAGTCGGGGCGTCGATCGTGTCGACCTCCATGTCTGACACGATGCCGCATTCCGTGTCCTTGCGGTTGACCAGCATTCCTCCTATGAACGCTGTGACAAGGGCGGCTGCCGGCCTGATGATGGCAAATGCCGTGCCCAGCAGTGAATAAGTGGCGGCGATTGAATCGATGCCGGTCTGGGGAGTGGCAATAAGAAATGATGTGGATGCTCCGCGTGAGGCACCGTTACGGTGTAAAGACACAGCCGTGGGCAGCACACCGCAGGAACACAAAGGCAGCGGCACTCCGATCAATGCCGCTTTGATCACCGACCATGCATTCTCACGTGAAAGGTGGTTGCGGTAAAATCCTGCCGGAACAAAGGCATACAGTATTCCTGCGATCAGAAAGCCCAAAAGCAGATACGGTGCCATTTCCGCCAACATATTTATCAATGAATAGATGAATTCCATAATAGTTTTTCTATCGTTTCATAAAGATGATTGCGTTTGCAAATATAGTCAAAAAGAATTGCAACCCTGCTGCATTTTCGCGTGTCGTGACTGTAACGCCACGCTTTCCGTGAATTAACGGGTTCGGAAGCCACCGGTCACGTCTGCAGCCTGGCCGGATTAGTTTAGGATACTTACCGCGACCTTGTCAATGCGGGCACGGTCCATGTCGACGACCTCGAGGCTGAAACAGTTCCAGACGATAATGTCGCCCTCTGCCGGTAATTTTCGCATGCTTTCGATTATTAATCCGCCGATAGTGGTGTATGACGAAGGCCTAAATAAATCTTCTCGGTCGAAATGTTTCAAAAAGTCGTAGATCGGGCACAGCCCGTCGACCAGCCATTCTTCTTTATCGGCACGCTTGACTATCATCTGGTCTTCGTCGCTTTTTGAAAGATTGCCGATAAGCCCGTCGAGGATGTCGCGGAGAGTGACTATGCCGAGAAAATCGCCGTATTCGTTAAATATGAGAGCGGAGTGTTCGTTGGAGTTTCTGAATGTTTCCAGCGCATCGTAGAACGTCATGGTGTCGGGCAGGCACAGACCTGTTGTCAGTTCTTTTTTGATCTCGAAATCAGGCGAACCGAGGGAGAGAATAAGCCGTTTGAGCGATACCACGCCGCATATTTCCGTCTTGTCGCCGTCATATACGGGATAGGAAGCGTGGAGGTCGTTGGCTATTACGTTGCGGATGCTCTCCGCGTCCATGTCCACGGTGAGCGTTGTCACATCCTTGCGGCTTGTCATGATGGCGTCAATGCGGCTGTCGCCCATCACCAGCGCGCGCTCCATGATGTCTTGCTCAACTTCCCGCACTTCGCCGGCGTCAGCACCTTCCTGAATAAGCGATTTGATTTCTTCCTCGGTTACTTTCGACGAGCTGCCGCCGATATTGAGAAGTTTGACTGTCAACGACGTCGATGCAGACAGAAGCCACACAGCCGGATAGGCGGCCACCGACAGCAGTTTCATCGGTTTCGCCACGATCATGGCTATCGTATCGGCTTTTCCCATGCCGACGCGTTTCGGCACAAGTTCGCCGACCACAATCGACAGATAGGTTACGAGCGTCACTATCGTGATTTTGGAAAAATTCATCGCCAGATGCGGATCCATCCCCATGTCGGCGAAATAATTGCCAAGGTCTGTGGCTATGGTGGCACCCGAAAACAGACCGGTAAGGATGCCGATGAGGGTTATGCCGATCTGTATGGTCGAAAGGAAACAGTCGGGCTCGCCCTGCAGCTTCAATGCAGTGGCGGCGTTGCGGTTGCCGTTTTTGGCCTCGGCCGTCAGTTTTGATTTCCGTGCGGAAATAAGCGCTACCTCCGACATGGAAAACACTCCATTGAGGAGAATCAGCATGATGATTATAAACAGATCGTTCATAAGGGCGATACAGACTTTTTCACAATATACAACGTCTGTTGATCGCTTTTGTTTTATGCCGGATTACCGGCTATGACTTCCACTTCAGTCTGATTTTGGATGACTATCAGTGTGAAATCGTCATGCTTGGCACTGAAGACTGTTATTGTGCCGTTTATTGGCATCCTTGGATCATCGAAAAACCAGTCAGGAGCTTTGCTAAACTCAACTCCTGACTGGCCTTGTTCCTTTCACCATTTGACGGGTTCATTGAGAATATTTCCGTCTGTCACGTCTTCGGTGGTGAATGTGTTTCCGCGATACTGCACGCAGAGCATCAAAAGCGGTTCTGTGCCGTTGTTGCGCACGCTGCGGCGGCCGTCGGGAGCCACACGCACTACAGAGCCTTCCTCAATGGGAAAGACCTCGCCGTCAACCTGAAATTCTCCCTTGCCTTTGAGGAAGAAATACAGTTCCTCATGTTTCTTGTGGGTGTGCAGAAAACCTGTTTCCTGACCGGGAGCGAATACCTGAAATGAAAATTCACCTCCTGTTGCACCGACAGCCTGACCTCCGAACACTTTTCCGGGTATCTTTACCTCCGGGCCGAGTTCGAGAAGATAATCCTTGATGTCGGCGAGGTTGCCAAAATTCACAGCGCTGAAGTTCGCGCCTTTTTCGAGTGTCTGAATCTGTTTCATACCTAAGTTATTGTTAATGTTTTGCCTTAATATCAGTTATGTGGAGTCGTGATAGCACTCGATTGAATGAGCGTTTCCATAAGCGGATTTGTTTCTGTTGCGGTCATCGTGAATCGCGCCGTCATTTCGAAATTGAGGTTTTTGCTCCCCATGTCGTGGTGCTTTATCCGGCTGCAAAGTTACGATACAATATATTGCTTGTCAAGAGCTTACATTTTTATCCCATAGTAACCTTTTTATCGGTTTTGCTGATTGTCAGGAAGAAAAAAATTCTGAAGAGATGTATTTTTCATCAGGATGGCCAATAGCGTGTGTGATCTGATGACGGTATGCCGGAATTAATAACTAACTTTGCAAATAAAAGTAAGTATCCCGATATATGAAAAAGAAAGAGGAAACCGGTTCCATCATAGAGATGTGTCCCGTCAGAAACGTCATAGCCCGTTTTGGCAACAAGTGGTCGCTTCTTACAGTGCTCATCATCGGCGAACAGGGCGTTGTCAGGTTCAACGAACTCTGCCGCCTGATTCCCGATGTATCATCGAGAGTGATGTCCTCGACACTGCGCACACTGGAAGCTGACGGATTCATAGACAGAAAAGTATATGCCGTCGTCCCGCCCAAAGTCGAATACCGCCTTACAGATGTGGGGAAATCACTTCTTCCGCTGATACAGCAGCTTACGGAATGGGCGAAGACAAATATGAAGAAAGTGATGGCTCACCGCAGTGTATATGAGGATTCTCACTCCAAATGATGTAAAAACTTTGTGTTTGCCGTTCAGTCCTCAACTGATATGGATTATTATGTTTGTCTATTTCTTTGATCCGTCATATACTCCCGCAGAAATATGTCGGTCAAGGCTTCATTTCCGGGACTTTAAGTGGGCATCCGTTTACGCAATTGCCGCACTTGATACAATCGGGATTGAGGAAACCCTCTTCGTCATTCCGGCTCTCATAAGGCTTCAGCTGCATAGGGCACACAGCAGAGCACAGCTTACATCTTGTAGTGCATCTTTCTCCTACCAGAATGCGGCGGTAGTTGTTGGGAAGTCTGCCGCTGCGGGGAGTTACCCATGATGACAATGTTCCCATAGGGCAGAACGAGCACCATGTGCGCGGAGCGTAAACAAAAGAAAGAGCGATGCCTACAATAGTGGTGATCAGTATGATTGTCCAGAATACGCGTCCCATGTCGTTCCAGTCCCCCCATGCCCGGTACATCTGTATGCCGAACATGGTGAAGATGAACATCACCATGAAGATACGGAAACCTTTTGTGCGTACAAACGCCGGAATAGGTCTGTGCGGTGAGTATTTCGTCAGTACACGGTCATAGAAATTACCACGTGGACAGGCGTTGCCACACCACCACCGCCCTTTGCGCACGGCAAATGCGACAGGAGCTATCATGCAGATTATGGCAAGGAATCCGATAACCGGCCAGAAATAACCAACGACAAGATAGACCAACAGAATCCAGTATAACGGGAAGCCCTTTCGGGGCAGTGAACGGAAAAATTGTTTGTGAGCCATGGGGTTATTACTTGTTTACATCATTTTACGGCTGCAAAGCTACACGATTCGCCTCATTGACACAAACGATAAAACAGATTATGGCATTGATAAATTCGATTACAGGGTTATCGGGAACTTTTTAATCCTTTGGTAAAGCATGGTTGCGGGGATGATGGTTTTGATTGCATCGGCAAGAATGTTGAGCAACCGTTCACGCACGAAATTACGGTGAACCACAAAGGCTATCTCACGTGTCGGTTCGGGGTTTGCGAGTGTACGGACATTTGTCTGCTGGCATTTTCTGAGGAGCGACACATGTAGCTCGGGTATGATGGCATACCCGCCGTTCTCGTCAACAATTTTGATAAGTGTTTCTACACTTCCGGCTTCATATATGGCATGTCTGCCCGTGAGATTGTTGCAGAATGGGAAAACGCCACGGTTGGGACAATAGCCCTCACGAAGCACCCATACGCTCTCTACAGGAAGAAGATTAGTCTGTAGGATGCTGTCGTTGTAAAAGGACGATTCCGGCGAAACGTATGCCATGAGCCGTTCCTGATAAATCGGGATTTCCAGCAGCTCACTGTTGTTGACAGGTGTCGCCGTGAGCACAACATCAAGCTCTCCGCGTTCCAACTTTGAAACAAGGGTTGACACTCTCGCTTCCTCGACATGTAGCCGTATGTCGGGATGGTTGACCGACAGATATTTAAACATCTTGGGTAAGAGATATGGCGCAACCGTCGAAATAATCCCAAGCGAAATATTTCCGACGGACTCTCCTTTTCTGGTGGCCACCAGTTCTTTGACCTGTGCGGCATTGAACAACACTCGCTTTACACGGCTGATGATTTCTTCACCGACAGCCGTCGGCTTCACCGGATGACTGTTGCGGTCAAATATAGTCACATCAAGTTCCGTTTCCAGTTTTTGAACAAGTGAAGACAAGGTTGACTGCGAAACACCGCACGACTCCGCCGCTTTTGCAAAATGGCGGGATTTTTTCACCGCCCCCATGTTGTCCATTTTTTT
>CAJJOX010000125.1 GCA_905193485.1 uncultured Porphyromonadaceae bacterium
ACGACCTGAACGTAGTGATCGGCGGGGGGGGGGACCCCCGCCGGTGCGGTGATCATCGCTGCTGCTGCGAATAATATTGATTTTAGTCCTTTCATTGTTTGATAAAAATTGATAGATGATTAAGATATTAGGGTTAAATCAGTTCTTTTTAGCCCACCAGAGATCCGTGGCGCTGTTGTCCGGACCGCCGAGCATCTGGATGGCGGCGCGTACATTGGCTTCGTTGGTGTTGAATTCCGACTGCGGGAACGGCAGACGGCGCATGCCGCGGGCGGAGGTTACACCGTCGGTCGAGAGATTGTTGACAACGGGGAACCATTTCGGATAACCTGTGCGGCGGAAGTCGGCCCATGATTCCCATCCGTTGGGGAAGTTGCCGAGCCATTTCTGGACGATGATACGTTCAAGATTGGTTTCAAATCCGGCAGTTTCGTCATATTTCGGGCAGATAGTGCTGGCGGCAACGATATTGTAGGATGAATTGTCGAGAGCGACGTAATCGGCGGGAGTTGCCGTGCTGTTGAGATAGTCGCCTATTTCAGCACCGCGTTCCTGCATCGAAACGGTCACGCCCTGTTCGTAAAGTTCTTTTGCCGTGCCGCCCATATTCCAGCCGCGGAGTGCTCCCTCGGCACGTGAGAACCAGGATTCGCTTGCAGAAATTGAGAGAAGCTTGTCTTGTGCACCGTAGATAGTGGGAGAGTAGTTGGGGAATGTGGTAAGGTCGTAGAGATATACACCGCTACGGACACCGATGAACGAGCCGTCGGTAGCGGGAAGAGCATATTTCTCAAGACGGGGATCGTTGTAGCCGTTCATATAAGAGGTGATGTCGGCGCTGATGCGGCCTTCAACCCAGAGAACGCTTGTTTTGTGAAGGGCATTACCGCCGGGAATAAATGAAGACCAGGCGGCGTCAGCAGCTTCGGAGATTAACCCTCCGGGATCATTGGCTGCCTCCTCGGCTTTCTGCTGTGCGAGTGTGGGATTGACGTTGACAAGACGCATTGCCAGACGGAGTTTGAGTGTGTTGGCGAATTTTACCCACTTGGCGACATTGCCTTGATATACATAGTCAACGTCTGCGAAAAGAGCCGCTGTGTTGCCACCTACGGATTCTTTAAGGCCTGAAATCACTTTGTCAAGTTCGGCGAACATTGAGTTATAAAGGTCGGGCATGTCGTCATAAGCCACCTGATATGAGTTGCCGCCTCCGATCAAAGAGAAAGGTGTCGGACCGTAGCAGTCGCTGATTCGCAGTGTTGCGAAGATGCGGAGCAGGTTGGCCCAGTGATAAGTCAAACCCTCACCGCCTGAGATGTCGCGGATGCGGAAGAAAGGAGTATAGATCTGGGGCATTGTTGTGTCAAACATATTGCCGATCCAGCCGATACGCGGATTGTAGCAGGCATACATACCGTCTGTACCCCACTGGTTTTTAGCGGATGTCATACGGCCGTATTCGCAACCGATCATCTGATCGAGCATCTGATAGTTGTTTTCCTGACCTTGTGCTACGGTAGGAATCATTGTTGAAATCAGGGTGGCAGTCGAGGCGAAATCTCCTTCCATCTGTTCGGGAGTCGGCGCTTTCGGGTCAGTATTGAAGTCCTCGAATTTGTCGGTACATCCTGCTGCGCCAAGCATTAGGGTGCCGCCCAACATCAAGGTTGCTATATTTTTATACATTTGAGTTTTCATAATAATCTTGTCGTGGATCAGAATGTGAATTTAACATTGAAACCGTAAGTGCGGATGCTGGGCTGCTGGAAGTAATCGACACCCTGATAGAAGTTGTTGGTTGTCGATGAGGTGCTTTCGGGATCGAAGGGAGCCTTGCAGTAGATCATCCAGAGGTTCTTGCCGGTGAGCGATAATGTCACATCGGCGATGTTTTTCAGCATTGTGCGCGGGAATGTGTAGCTGACGGTGAGGTCGGCCAGACGCACGTTTGTAGCGTTATATACATAATATGTACCGGCTGCGCCCGAGATGGTTTCGTAGTAGTTCTGAGGATCTGCGGTTCCGTTGCCGGGGATTGGCACTCCGCCTGCGTTGCGGGCGTCGGCAGATACCTGCGAAACGCCATAGCGGTCAAGAACGGCCTGGGTGTCGGAGATGACCTGACCGCCGAAGCGACCTGTAACGGCCCAGCTGAGGGAGAGGTCTTTCCATCCGAGTGTTCCTGTCCAGCCCATGTGGAATTTAGGCAGGAGAGAGCCGACCTTGAAGTAGTCTACCTGTTCGAGCTGGACTTTTCCGGTCTGCGGGTCCTTCCATACATATCCGTTGCCCGACTGGCGGAGGCGGAGGTTGCTGTAGAGGTCACCCATAGTGCCGCCTTCATAAAGGCGGATTGCGGGGCCGCCGCCCATGCCGAGGCAGTTGGTGGCTGCGAAGTATTCCATTTCGATAGGAAGGCCGGTTTCGGGGTCGAGGGCACCGTTGGCAAGAGAGATGACTTTGTTGCGGTTCAGAGAGTAGGTGATGCCGGTGTTGAAGCGCCAGTTGCCCCATTGGTTCTGATATGTGAGCGCTGCTTCGATACCGCGGTTTTCGATATTACCTGTCTGGATCAGGTTGGTCTTGTAGCCGGAAGATGCGGATGCCGGAATTTCGAAGGTCTGGTTGAAAGTGTTGGCTTTGTAATATGTGACATCAAGGCCGATGGTGTTGTTGAGGAACTTGGCGCTCAGACCGATTTCCCAGGATTTGGTGTTCTCGGGCTTGAGGTTGGGGTTGTAGTGTTTCGACGGCCATTCGTATTGGTTGGTCTGGTCGTTATAAACATATTGCATGCGGGTCAGATAGCGTGAGGGTGACGATGCCACTTCAGCCCACGAACCACGCACTTTCAGGAACGAGATGGCCTGAGGAAGCTGTTCGCGGAATGTTTCGCTGATAAGCCAGCTGCCGCCTACCGACGGGTAGAAATAGCTCATCTTGTCGGTGAATGCAAGCATGGAGGCCCAGTCGTTACGGCCGGTTACGGTCAGATAATACTGGCTGTCCCATCCGAGTTCGACTGAAGCGAAGATCGATTGAACCTGATCGTGCCATTCGGCATCGCCGCGTTTCATCTGAGTGGTAGAGATGTTGCCGTAGGAGAAGAAGTTGGGGATTGATGCGAGGCTTCCTTCATAGTGGTCGGATTCTTCGAGCATATCGTTGATCGAAGCACCAAGCTGTGCGTTAAGGTTCAGACGGTTGTCGATGAAGTTCTTGTTCATTGAAGCCATCACGTCGGCATAGGTAGAGCGGCTCAGTGTACGTCTTTTGGCATACATACCTTTATCAGAACCGGCAAGCACGTTGATTGTTGTCGCATAGTATTTTTCTTCATATACTGTGTTTGCGTTATCAACGCGGACACGGCCGATCACATACAGCCAGGGGAGGATGTCGTATTTCAGCGATGCGTTGAACATGTAGCGCTGCTTGCGGGCTTCTCGAAGCATGCGTTTCTGTGTCCAGTAGGGGTTCTGCATTGTGAAAATCGTGGGATATTTCTGTTCCCAGAACTGGGTCATGATGTTACGCGACGGATCGAAGCGCTCAAACATGCGGACGTCATCAAAGTTTTCGCCGCGCGGGAAGAGCCAAAGGGCGGGAATCGGGTTGAAGTATTCACCGGATCCGACGAAGTTTTTGTTGTTCTGGATGATATAGCTTGCGCCGAGGTCGAGGGTCAGCTTATCGTTGAAGAACTTGGTGGTGTTGCGGATCGAGAAGTTGTAGCGGTTGTAGTCCGATTCGGGCATCACGCCGGGGGCGTTGGTGACGGCTGCCGATGCATAAGTCTGGTTCTTTTCGGTGCCGACGGTGAGTGTCAGGGCATTGATTTCCGTAACGCCGGTCTGGAAGAAATCCAGGGGATCGTAGCTGGTCGGAGTTTCGAGCATTGCACCCCATGATGCGAATTCGCCCGGTTTGTTGCCGTAGGTGTTCTGGAATTTCGGGGTCATCCAGATGTTATGGAACTGTGTTGTGTTGCTGTAGGTCAGCTTGGCGCGGCCTTCGGCACCTTTCTTGGTGGTGATGAGGATGACGCCGCTTGCGGCTGCCGAGCCGTAGAGGGCGGCTGCTGAAGGGCCGGAGAGCACCGACATCGATTCGATGTCGTCGGGGTTGATATCGGCAACAGAGCTTGAACCCGGCTGTTTGGCCATTGTACCGCCTTCTTCCGAGCCGGTGTTGACGTCAAACATCGGGATACCGTCGATTACGTAGAGAGCGTTGTCATTGCCGGTAAGCGATTTGGTGCCGCGCATGATGACACGGGCTGCCGAGCCTGAACCGGCCGAACCGGAGCTGATGTTTACGCCGGCAACCTTGCCTGCGAGCGAGTTGATGAAGTTGGCGTCCTTATTGGTGGTGAAGGCATCGCCTTTGAGTGTCTGCACGTTGTAGCTCAGTGCTTTCTGTTCGCGTTTGATGCCGAGTGCCGTCACAACGACCTCGTTGAGCGCTGTGGCTTCCTCTTCCATCACAAGGTCGATGTGACCGGAAGCGGGAACAGGCATGTTTACCTGGCGGTAGCCGATGTAGGTGAATTTAAGCATGTCGCCTGTTTTGGCTTTCAGGGTGAACTCGCCATCCATGTTTGTCTGCGTGCCGACGGGAGTGCCGTCGACAATCACGGATACACCGATCAACGGTTCACCGCTTGTGTCAGTTACTGTTCCTTTTACCGTTCCATTCTGGGCCATTACGCTCAGGACAGGGAAAAGCAAAAGCATCAGTAGTAAGCTTGTTACCTTTGACTTCATAATGTTTGATTGATTGGTTGGTAATTAAGGTTATGTTAGTTAATGGTTTTTGTGCATCGTTTGCCGTGCCTTACGCTATCAATCTGATGTTGTGGACAAAGAGGTTGATGTGCGTCGGCAACAGGCGGTAATCTGTTGTTGGAAAATGTTTTTCGCGGTTTTTGTTTGTAATTGTGGTTAAAATGGTATAGATTCGGTGAAATTTTTGTTACAAAAGTAAGCAAAAGGGGCAAAATTACCCCCCCCCATTTTGTTAAATAATATTAACAAAATGAGCCGATCGGCATTTTTCACAAATTGCCGCAAAAATTTGCTTAAATGTTGCTGTACACCCCGGGGCATGAAAAATGCCCCGGATGCTGTCGTTTTGATGCTTTTCCGGATTAAGACTTCGTTTCCTTAATATTTGTTAACGATGCCTGGTATTTTGAAATCGTGTGATCGTTTGCCGTGAGGATGTGTGTGTCGCCTGTCGGGTTCAGTATTTAAAGCTTGAACCGCCGAGAAATTCCCGCAGGAGCGATGTGGAGGGGATGAATTCTTCGGAAATCGATGCGAAATATTGCAGGAAGCGGTGGAGCCGTGCGGCCTCGGCATATTCCGCGACATCGTGGGGCACCAGGCTCAGCAGTTCTTCGCCTCGACGTTTCATCACGCCAAGCTCGAATAGCAGCGAGGAGTTGAACATGGCATCGGCGTTTTCCTGATAGGGGAATATCCATCGTTCTTCGCCGCGTCGCACGCTCGGCCAGCGGCGGATGGTCTGTTCGGGACTTACGCCGCGATATCGTGCGTCGCGGATGATGCGTCGCAGCAACCGGTTGTCGGTGGTGGGGATCCAGTTGTGGTCGTCGATGGATATGGTGGTGAGCGCTGACACGTAGATGCGGTATTTCATGGCGTCGGCAACGTCGGCGGTAAGCTCGGGATTGAGGCCGTGGATTCCTTCGATGAGCAAAACCGATCCCGGACGCAGGGTGATGCGGTTGCCGCGGTATTCGCGCATGCCGGTTTCGAAGTTGTAGTAGGGGAGTTCGACGGTTTCGCCGGAGATCAGTCGGTTGAGGTGGCTGTTGAATGTTTCGAGGTCGAGCGCGTAGAGCGATTCATAGTCATATTCGCCCGATGCGTCTTTGGGGGTGTGGGCGCGGTCCACGAAATAGTCGTCGAGCGATATCATCTGCGGCTCGAGCAGATTGGTCATCAATTGGATGGCCAGGCGTTTTGTGAAGGTGGTTTTGCCTGACGATGAAGGGCCGGCGATCATCACCACACGTGCTCCGCCTTCGCGGAAGCGGCGCGTGATGTCGTCGGCTATGGTGGCGATGCGGTTGTTGTGCAGCGCTTCCGAAACGTTGATGAGCATGGCGCTCTGGCCGGCGGCGACGGCTTCGTTGAGCTCGCCGACGTTGCTCACGCCGACGATATCGTTGAAGCGCTGATGGTCGGTGAATGCTCCATACATCTTTTCCTGTTCGATAGGTCGGGCGGTCCGGGCGGGATCTTCTTCCGACGGCCCCATCAGCAGAAAGCCTTCCTTGTAAGGGATGAGGTCGAATACGCCGAGCATTCCGGTGCGGGGCGCCAACGCGCCGTAGTAGCTGTCGCACAGGCCGTCGAGCCTGTAATAGACTGTGTATAGCTCGTGGAGCGATTGCAGCAGGCGCACTTTGTCGTCGAGGTGCTGACGTTTGAAGATGTCTATCACGTCGGTGGTGCGGCATTCGTGGCGTTCAAACGGAAGATCGTCCCTGACGAGGCCGCGGATGTGGGCTTTGAGGCGTTCTGCGAGGGCGCTGTCGGGGGATTCGGGCGCTCCGGGGCCGGTGATGCGGCAATAATAGCCGCGGGCGAGCGAGCGTTCGATGCGTA
>CAJJOX010000126.1 GCA_905193485.1 uncultured Porphyromonadaceae bacterium
GGCGAGACATGCTATTTGCGCCGATTCCCGTCGGAATATGCGGTAACCGCCGGGTGGTCCGCGAAGGGATGGAATGTCAATATCAGTATCGCCAACTTCCTGCACAATTCATGGCAAACAAGTCATGACACGTTTGCCTCGCGGTGGTACGACAGCAGATTGACTCAATTCGGCACCGATTTCCATCGCCGTATTTCGCTGACTGTAAGCTATACATTCAACTACGGCAAACGAGTGCGACAGAATCAGGCGATAGAGTCATCCGGCGAAGTTTCGACCTCTATTCTACGATAACGTGATATTCTGTGATAACATATCGCACGACCCGAACCGGAATCGCATCCGTTTGAACCGCCGGACATATCGCTATATACACCGCACTCATGGTGAACCGTTAATGAAAGGCCGGATTAAAGACTACACCGACATGATTATTTGTTGCGATGACGGGATATGCGTTGTCATATTCAATGATGAAACATACGGATTATAACTAATTTACTGTACAGAGTATGCCTTCTGATCCGTTAAAAAAACGGCTTCATCAAAATAACCTGACCGAAAATTAGCATACTTCAATAAAAATCTCTACCTTTGCAACGCAATACAAAAGCAACCAGCCGCAATAGCTCAGTCGGTAGAGCATTTCATTCGTAACGAAAAGGTCGTGGGTTCGAGTCCCACTCGCGGCTCCGAAAATCCCTTCTAACTTATTTGGTTAGAGGGGATTGTTATTTTTCAGAGTGTACTAAAAGTGTACTAATTGCAACAGGGTTTACTTTTACTGGCTTGACATTCTGCATCAAAGTGCCGGATATACAATTCGCGTATTGACGAACTGCATTATTTGGCCGGAGCCACGAAATTTCCAAAGGGATAGTTTTCGACAAAGAGAAATTATTATTTGCGGGATTCGGTACGTTTCTTTAAATTTGTAGCTACATATATAAGAAATATCAACGAATAGATTAATAAAGTAATCCACAGCAATGGAAATAACAGGTAAAATCATCCTCGCGCTCCCGGAGATGTCGGGCGTGTCAAAAAACGGAAACAACTGGAAGAAACGTGAATATGTGCTCGAAACCATGGAAACGTATCCCCGCAAGGTTCATTTCGACTTTTTCGGAGAACGCGCCGACCAATATCCCCTCAATGTCGGGGAGATCATAAAACTCAGCTTCGATATCGAAAGTCGCGAATATAACGGCCGTTGGTTCACAAGCATCCGCGGCTGGAAAGCCGACAAAGAGGGTGCCGCAGCTCCGGCAGCTGTTCCTGGTATGCCCCCGGCAGTGGGCGCTCCTGCTTCCATGGGTCCGCAATTCACCCAGTCGTCACCCGACGAAGACATTCCATTCTGACTTAGTAAAGACACAGATCATTTCGGCAGACAAATCATCGGCCGATTTATCCTCGTAAAAGAAATTCCGCAAAGGAGCTTCGACATTAAATTGCAAAACAATTTTAATGCGGAGTTCCTTTCATTTTTCCCATTAAATCCCATTTATGAAAAAAACAATATTGGCAGCTCTGACACTTGCCTTGTCGGCTGCCGCCGCGACAAGCGAAACCACAGTCTACACGCCTTCCCAAGCCAATCTCCGTGCACGTCAGGAATTCCGTGACAGCGGACTGGGTATATTCATCCATTGGGGCATATACAGCATGTTTGGCCAAAACGAATGGTATCTTAACAGAGGTGTCGACGCTGAAGAATACGCCAAAGCCGCTGCAGGATTCTATCCTGCCGGGTTCGATGCCGACCGGTGGGTCGATGCCTTCAAAAAGGCCGGAGCCAGATATGTGTGCTTCACCACTCGACATCACGACGGATTTTCGATGTGGAACACCGCCCAGTCAGACTATAATATCGTAGACGCCACGCCATTCAGACGCGACATCCTGCGCGAGCTTGCCGATGCATGTCGTGATCACGACATGCGGCTACACCTTTATTACTCACATATCGACTGGACACGACCTGACTATCCGCAAGGCCGTACGGGGCGCGAAACTGGACGGGATTCGACACTTGTCGACTGGCCTGCATATTACCGTTTCATGAACGCCCAGATCACCGAACTGCTCACCGGCTACGGCCCGATCGGTGCCATCTGGTTTGACGGATGGTGGGATCATGATGAAGACGCCACACCATTCGACTGGCAACTCCCCGAGCAATATGCACTGATACACCGCCTGCAGCCCTCATGCCTCATCGGCAACAACCATCACCAGACACCATTCCCGGGTGAAGACATCCAGATTTTTGAGCGTGACCTACCCGGGGAGAATACCGCCGGCCTATCCGGTCAGGACATCTCCACGCTGCCGCTCGAAACATGCCTGACCATGAATCATTCGTGGGGCTATACGGTGAAGGACGTAGACTATCTCGACAGCAAAGATCTGATTCAGACACTTGTGCGCACGGCCGCCAAAGGAGCGAATCTGCTGCTCAACATCGGCCCGCAACCTGATGGACGTCTGCCGCAGGCCGCTCTTGACCGCCTGAATGATATCGGCGAATGGATGGAAACTTATAGCACGACCATTCGGCCAACCACCGCAGCCGGATTTGCCGAACAGCCATGGGGCGTGGCCACACAACGCGAAGATACTCTTTTCATACACATTCTTGATGCCCAGGTAAAAAATGTCGAGGTGCCAATCGGTCATAAGACTATCCGCGCGGCAAAAATATTTTCAACCGGAGAAAAAGTCGGGTTTAAACCGGCTGGGAAAGGAAACACACGGCTTGAGATAGGAGAGATTCCGGCCGACATCCCCGACTATGTAATTCAACTCACGCTGAAATGAAACGTCCGCTCCTTGAGATATGCTGTGGCGACATTGAGAGCGTCATAGCCGCACGGCAGGGAGGTGCCGACCGAGTTGAACTATGTTGTGCTCTTGGAGTCGGCGGCCTGACGCCATCGGCAGGAATGATAGAAACCGCCGTGGCGACAGGAGTGCCGGAGGTCAACGTGCTTATCCGGCCGCGTGAAGGCGACTTTCTCTACACTGATGTCGAAATGCATGTGATGCTGCGCGACATACGTCAAAGCGCTGAGGCCGGAGCCAACGGCGTAGTGATCGGAGCACTCAACGCTGACGGCTCAATAGCTACCGGCGCATGCCGCCGTCTGATCGAAATGGCACGAAACAACGGATTGAGCGTGACATTCCATCGCGCTTTCGACCAATGCCGTGATCCGTTGCATTCGCTTGAAGAAATCATCGATCTTGGATGTGACCGGCTCCTCACTTCCGGACAGGCGGATTCGGCACTATGCGGCGCCGATCTCATCAATTCGCTTCAACGCCGCGCCAACGGACGCATCGAAATTATGGCCGGATCCGGAGTCACTCCCGACAATGTGGCCGAACTGCTCCGGGTCACCGGTGTCAGAGAAGTTCACGCATCAGCCAAGATGACAACAGACTCACAGATGGCATACCGCATAAGCAAAGTGTCAATGGGCCGTAATGACGTCGACGACTATTCTCGTTCCGTAACATCCGCCGAAACCGTTGCGCGGCTCGCCGCAATCCTACAAAATACCAACCTGTCATGAAACAGATCGTCAAAACCATTCTGCCGGCTCTTATATGCGGCTTCCTCCCTTATCCTGACGCCACAGCCGAAACGACAGCCGATCCACGTGTAGAAACATATCTCGGATCGCTCTACGAATGCATGAATCCGGCCGACAAGGCCGACCGAAGCCGGCAATTTTATATAGACAATGCCGTAAAGCCGGCTTTACAGGCTCGTGACGAGATGCCATGGGGGCGCACGGTTCCCGAGCGCGAATTTCGATATTTCGTGCTTCCCCTACGCGTCAACAACGAAGCAATCGATGCCCACCGTCCGGTCTTTTATGCTGAATTGCGTGATCGTGTCAAAAATCTTTCGATGGCCGATGCAATCCTCGAAATCAACCACTGGTGCCACGAAAAAGCGACATACCAACCTTCGGACGGACGCACTCATTCGCCACTTCAGACCGTAAGCTCCGCCATAGGCCGATGCGGTGAAGAATCCACTTTTGCCGTGGCGGCTCTCCGCGCCATGGGAATTCCCGCACGACAGGTATACACACCGCGCTGGGCACACACCGATGACAATCATGCCTGGGTCGAAGCATGGGCCGACGGACAATGGTATTTCCTTGGCGCATGCGAGCCTGAGCCGGTGCTCAATCTCGGATGGTTCAATGCACCTGCCGCCCGCGGCATGCTTATGCACGCCCGAGTCCCGGGAAGCACATACGACGGCCCGGAAGATGTTCTGGCACGCATGAACGGCAACACCGATATAAATGTCACCGCCAACTATGCCCCTGTCGATACTCTGACTGTCGATGTGGTTGACAACGCAGGAAAGCCGGTCGTCAACGCCGAAGTTTCATTCCGCATCTACAACTATGCCGAGTTTTATCCTCTTGCCACCAAACATACCGACAGCAAAGGCCGTACATGGATAGCTGCCGGACTTGGCGACATGCTGGTATGGGCGACTGACGGACGCCGTTTCGGATTCACCAAATGCAAGATCGGCGATGACCTGAAAACCATCATAAAACTTGATCTTGACTCACAGACAACACTATCGGCAGATCTCGACATCACCCCTCCCCGTCAAAGACCGACGGATGTAGCCGTAAGCCCTGAGATGCGTGCCGCCAACGAACTGAGAATGCTCCGGGAAGACTCAATACGCAATCTCTATACCTCGTCGTTTGCCACTCGCTCCGATGCCGATTGTCTTGCACAAGCACTTGGCATTGAAGCAGGACGCATCCGGAACGTGCTGAGCAAATCGCGCGGCAACCACGAAACTATCGCCGGCTTTCTACGCGACACCGAGCCTCGGTTTCTGAAGAAAGCCATTCTGCTGCTTGAATCGGTCAGCGAAAAGGATCTTACCGACATCACACCGGAAGTGTTGCTCGATCACATGACAACACCGTCGAAAGAGAATCCGTTATTTGGTCAATATATACTTTCGCCCCGCATTGCATCTGAAGAACTGACGCCGTTCCGCAAAGTGTTTCTCAACCACTTCAGCCCCGAAGACATCATGGTCTACGCCGAAAATCCGGGAAAATGGGTAAAATATGTTGCCGACAGCATCTCAGCCACACTTGACTGGTATCCGTCGCAGGCAACCATGAGTCCGGATGCCGTGCTGCGCAACAAACTCACATCGGAACTGTCGCGTGACATATTCTTCGTGGCCGGCGCACGTTCATTCGGCATACCCTCACGCATTGATCCGGTAACCTTAAAGACTCAATGGGCAGACTCAGCCGGACAATGGCATGATGCGGTATTCTCCGCTCCGGCCGAGTCAGCAAAGTCCGCACAAGGCAACCTGTGTATCAGCTATCGCCCTACCCGTGCCGTTTCGGATCCTAAATATTACTCCCATTTCACCATTTCACGGATTGTCGATGGCCGTCCCCGGCTGCTCAATTATCCTGATTTCGTTTCTTTAAGCCGGATTTTTTCCACACCGGAAGCTGTTGATTGCGGACAGTATCTCATTGTCACAGGACAACGGATGGCCGACGGAAGCGTTCTGTCGCATGTCGATATTGTCAATATAACCGGTGATGACAATGAGTTGAGACTTACGATGCGGGAAGATCCTTCGGGCATAGAGGTGCTTGGCACATTCGACTCGGAAAGCCATTATCTTCCTGAGGGCGCAACCGTTACCCGGTCGCTGCTTTCAACGACCGGTCGGGGCTACTATGTACTCGGCCTCCTAAAGCCCAATCACGAGCCATCCAATCATGCGTTGCGCGATCTTGCAGCCGAATCGAAAGCGATCGAGGACTGGCAACGTCCGGTCATACTGCTTTACGACAGTCAGGAATCCATTGACCGCGCAGACATGTCGACAATGCCGCGGCTTCCATACGGAACGACTACCGGCTCCGATATGGACAACGCCATACGCAATCGGATTGCAGAGTCATTTCCGCTATCAGACAATGATTATCCCATCTTCATAATTGCCGACACCTTCAATCGCGTAGTATTTATATCGCGGGGATACACCATCGGTCTTGGGCGACAAATAGCCGACACAGTCAGCAGACTCGACTAAGAGGCGGTCAAAAATCAAAGAGGTGCGCTTTCCGCTGAATGGAAAGCGCACCTCTCGATTGTTTTATATGGCCGTTCTATCGAATCTTTATACGTATCCTTTGATATATGACATCACCTTCCCAACACTCATGTTTATGTCTACCTGTTTCAACAGACGCGCTCCGGTTAGAACAGCTCGACACCGAGACGCAATCCTTGGAGAAACGCAAGACCTGATCCAACGGTTCTTTCCCGGTGCCATGGCTGCCCTGCCAGCCATTAGAGACTGCATACAGGTAAGGATGTCAGACGCACATATCACTGCTTTACTTGACGGAAAGCCGAGGTCATTCAAAACAGGCTCCATGCTCTATGACCCCAATGAGGAGAAAGATGTTGATGTCGGAAACGTCGAAGTGCAAATCAAGCGCGACCCGACCGATGGCAAAAACTACCGCCTTCATCTCGGAGGCAAGAGAGTGTTCCAATGGTTCAAAGAAAAGTGACAATCGCTGAAACAGACAGTCAAGA
>CAJJOX010000127.1 GCA_905193485.1 uncultured Porphyromonadaceae bacterium
GCACCTGGCGGCGGTCGCCCCGCACGATTTCCTCAACAGTGCCGCCGACAGGCGACACTATGGCTACGGCCGGATTGATCTTGTCGGTCATCAGCGCCTGTCCGGCGTCGATGTGATCTCCGGCTTTGACGGCCACTCTCGGTGTGAATCCCGGAAAATCATCGGGCACCATGGCCACCCTGTCGGGCTTCACTGTCTCTGCCTTGGCGCCGGCGACGAGCCCTCCGCGGAGCTTCAGGTCGAGGCCGCGTTTTAAAGTGATTGATCTGTACATATCGGTTGCAATATATTGTCCGTGGTATTATTGGTGGAATGAGCCATTCCACTTGCAAAGTTAATAATAATTGATATATTTTAAGAATCGATATCGAAAAATGTGTATCTGCAATAATAAAAACTCCAATGCATATTTTTTAGAGTTGAAATATTTGGAGATTGAAAATTTTATCAATACTTTTGCATTAGTGTTTGCTCCATATCGGGGCTTCGTGTAGCTTCACATGAGTCACCAACGGAGAGCACCTTAAATTGTACCCGTAAAACGAAAAACGAATCAAACTGAAATTCAATTTTTAAATTCAACCATTAAATCATTTAAACAAATCAGTAATTAAATTATTATGGAAGCTACAAAGCCCGTACAGCCTCAGGCCAAACCTCAGGCTCAGCCCAAAGCTCAAAAGCCCCAAGCCGCTAAGAAAAACGTTAAAGGCATCAAGAATGCATTCCTCGTGATCATCGTCTGCTTCTGTGTCGCTGTCTGCCTGTTCCTCTTCGTGTTCGGCGCACCCGGCCACTTCGCACCCGACTCGCTGATCGCTGACAATGGCGAACTCCTCACTCCCAAGTGGACAGTATGGGGTATTGATAAAGCTCACCCCGTTGACCTTATCGGTACGATCTTCAAAGGCGGCATCATCGTGCCTGTTCTTCAGACCCTCTTACTTACCGTTATCGTTCTTTCTGTAGAACGCTGGATCGCCCTTTCAAGCGCAAAAGGCAAAGGCAACACCGCCAAATTTGTCGCTAACGTGAAAGGCTGTCTTGCAAAGAACGACATCGCCGGTGCACAGGCTCTCTGCAAAAAACAGAAAGGCTCGGTTGCTGCCGTCGTTGCTGCCGCTCTCATACGTTACGAAGAAATGGACAAAAACACCGTCCTCTCCAAAGAACAGAAAATCGCAACTCTCCAGAAGGAAGTTGAAGAAGCTACCGCTCTTGAGATGCCCGCTCTTCAGCAGAACCTCCCCATCGTCGCCACGATGACAACCCTCGGTACTCTCGTCGGTCTTCTCGGTACTGTGATCGGTATGATCAAATCGTTCCAGGCTCTTTCTCAGTCCGGCGCTCCTGACTCGACCGCTCTGTCAACCGGTATCTCCGAGGCCCTTGTGAACACCGCCTTCGGTATCGCCACCGGTGCTTTCGCTGTAATTTCCTACAACTTCTACACCAACAAAATCGATAACCTCACCTACGCTATCGACGAAATCGGTTTCTCGATTGTTCAGACATTCGCAGCCACTCACTAATCCCACGTTACTACACATTAATTAATTATATCAATAGAATAGTAATATGGGAAAAGTAAAAATTAAAAGAAAAAGTACCCTCATCGACATGACCGCGATGAGCGACGTGACTGTTCTTTTGCTTACTTTCTTCATGTTGACATCAACCTTCCTTCAGAAGGAGCCCGTCATTGTCGAGACGCCTTCTTCCGTTCAGGAGCAGAAAGTGCCCACCTCAAATGTGGTGAACGTGCTCGTAAGCCCCCACGGAGAAGTGTTCCTGGCAATTGCCGGCGAGGCTGATCCCGATGCTTCCGCCAACTACTTCAAGGAGCAGGATCCCACCCTCACGGCAAAGGACCTTCAGAAGAAAAAAGGCATCTGGGCATCCGATTCAATCCGCGAAGCCGCTATCACACGTGCCGTCTATGAGTACAACGCAGCTATCGACGCCGGCCAGAAATCTCTCGGCCCGAAAGTGCAGCTCTCAAAAGACGAAATCGCCCGATATGCACGCACCGGTACGATCAACATACCCATCGCCGACATAAAGAAGTTCCTCGAACTTTCGCAGAGCGACCAAGATAAGGTCTTCACCGAATTCTTCAAGCTCACCGACGCGGAAAAAGAACAGTACAACAAGAATCCAAACAATGTCCGTGTAGGTATTCCTATCAATATCGACCCCGAACATAAAAGGACCAACGAGTTCCAGATCTGGATGAAAGCCATACGTCAGGTTTCGCAAAACGACTACCCGATGCTCTACGACGCTATGAAGAAGGGCGAAGGCATCGCTATCAAAGCCGACAAACGCACCGACTACAGCAAGATGCACACCGTTATGGACAACCTCCAGACCATCAACATGACTCGTTTCACTTTAATGACTGCACTTAAATCCACAGATCAATAATACATTATGGCACAGATAGAACAATCCGACAAGGGCAAAAAGAAAAAAGGCGCCCAGAAGAAGATGGCCATCCATGTCGACTTCACCCCGATGGTGGACATGAACATGCTTCTTATCACGTTCTTCATGCTCTGTACCACGATGTTGAAATCGCAGACATTGAAGATCGCACTTCCTACCAACGCCAATGTCGAGGCCTCGCAGCAGAACCAGGCCGGTGAATCGCAGGCAATCACTCTGCTTCTTGACACCGAACGCGACGAAAACGGCAACCCCGTTGTCGACGGTGAGGGCAAGATCAAGAATGTGATCTACTACTACTACGGCAAAATGCAGGTCGATGACGCAGGCAAGCCCTATAAGAAATCTCTTTCCGAAGAGGCTTTCCTTGGCAACGATAAGGATGGACAAGGCAACCCGGTTGCCCGCGGTATCCGCAAGATCCTTTCTATCCGCAACAAGGATATCATCAAACAGGTCAACGAACTCAAGCAGCAATGGCGTGAGAAAAAGTTCGACCCCAATGATGAAGACCGTAACCAACAGCTTTTTGAAGAAGCTGCCTCCGCTGTACGTAACGATCAGAAACTCAACTTCCCGATCGTCATGATCAAAGCTACTCCCAATGCTTCGTGGGAGAGTGTCATCAGCGCTCTTGACGAAATGAGTATCAACGAAATTTCGCATTACCAGCTCGAAAATCTTTCCGAACTCGACTATCAGGCTCTTGAGGCTCACACCGGCAAGAAATACGAACGTCCCAAGGACATGACTGCCGCTGAAAAATCCACAGCAGCCCCTGCAGGTAACTAATTTGATGAATGATAGATATTAATCCTAAAATCTGAAAGAATTATGGCAAAAGATGTAGATCTTTCATCAGATGAATGGCGCGACTTGGTCTTTGAAGGCAAAAACAAAGATTTTGGCGCATACCAGTTGCGCAAGAGTTCACCGAAACGTCACAATGTCGCACTCATAGCCGTTGCCGTCTTTATTGTCATTGTGCTTGGTGCCAACTTCCTCGTCAACAGCGTGCTTGTTGAAGAAGAGGAGGAACAGCCCAAAACCAATGTCGCTCAGGCGGAAATGGCCGACCTCCCCGAAGAGGATCTTATTGAGGAAGAAGAGATCATTGAGAAATTTGATGAACCGGAACCCGAAGTCGTTGAGGCTCCCGTCCTCGAAACCGAGAAGATGACAGAGATTCTTATCGTTAAGGATGACGAGGTTAAGGAACCGCCGAGATCACAGGAAGAAGCTCAGACTTCTGACGTGGCTGTCGGTGCCGTTAACCAGGAAGGTGAGAAAGACCTTCTCGACCAGAAGGTGATGGACAAAGAGGTTAAAGTTGAAGAAACTCCTCCGCCGCCACCAGCCGACGACGTAGTGTTCACCTCCGTTGAACAGGATCCCCAGTTCCCCGGTGGACAGGCCGCCCTCCTGAAATGGGTTGCCGATCACATCAAATATCCTGCCGTCGCTCAGGAAAACGGCATTCAGGGTCGTGTGACCGTGCAGTTTGTCGTTACCAAGAACGGTACCGTCGGACAGGTTAAGGTTGTCCGCGGCAAGGATCCGGATCTCGACAAGGAAGCTGTTCGCGTTGTGAAGTCGCTTCCGAAGTTCACCCCCGGTAAGATGAACGGTCACCCCGTCAACGTGTGGTACACACTGCCTATCACGTTCAAACTCCAGGGTGTCTGATCAATCGACTTTCACCATTATATCCCTTGCGGGAGTCCGGCTACGGGCTCCCGCAAGTGTTTTTATCTGTAGCCGTCCGGTGGTTGCCGGTTTGCTGTCGGGCTTTTCTCTCTGCGAAAGATTCGCTAAATTTGCCGTATGAATACCAATCGAGATTTAAGGAATCCTGTGCCGGAGATGTTCACTCTCCCGTCGGGATTACGTTGCGTATGCTGTATGTTTCCCGATGCCCGTGTCGAATATTTCGGCGTGGCTGTCGATGCCGGCAGCCGTGACGATCCGGCCGATGGCCACGGGCTTGCCCATTTTGTGGAGCACACCATTTTCAAGGGCACCGGCCGCCGTAGGGCATGGCATATAATCAACCGCATGGAGTCGTGCGGAGGTGAGCTTAACGCTTACACTACAAAAGAGTCGACTACGGTCTATTCCATCTTTCCTGCCGGCAACCTGCGCCGCGCCGCCGACCTGATTGCCGATCTTGTCATTGATTCAAGATTTCCCCGCAATGAGCTCGACCGCGAGCGCGAAGTCGTGGCCGACGAGATAAGCAGCTATCTCGATGTGCCGTCCGATGCTGTCTATGACGATTTTGAAGACCGTCTTTTCGACGGCACACCTCTCGGTCATAACATTCTCGGCACACAGCAGACGCTTGCCTGCTTCACACCCGAAGCCTGCCGCCGCTGGCTGAGCGACTTTTATGTCGCATCCAATATGGTGGTGTTCTATTCCGGCCCCGTCGATCCGGCCAAAGTCGGCCGCATTGTCGGGCAGGCTTTCGCACCGCTTTCTGTCGCGCCTCCGGCGAATGACACCACTGTTACACCTCCCGGACATAGGTTCCGTGAGTGTGTGGGCATGGGCATACATCAGGCGCACACCATAATCGGGACGACCGTCTGCGACATGTTTTCCGATGACCGTTTCGCTCTTTCCGTGCTCGTCAATCTCCTCGGCGGCCCGGGTATGAATTCGCTGCTGAATGTCGAGATGCGCGAGCGCCGCGGTCTGGTCTATTCTGTGGATGCGAGCCTGTCGCTGCTTACCGACACGGGCGTGATGGCCATATATTTCGGCTGTGATCCGGAGGATATCGGCCGTTGCACCCGCATAGTCGACAAGGTGATCGGACGATTATGTTCGACACCGCTGTCCGACCGCACTTTCGAACGGATGATGCGTCAGCATATCGGTCAGATGAGTGTGGCCGCCGACAATAGGGAGAATTCGATCCTCTCCATGGCGCGTTCGGCGCTCTACCGGCATCAGATCGGCACCGTGGAGCAGACGGCCGCACGGTTGCGTCAGCTCACACCCGACAGCCTCATGCGGGCGGCAAGGATGATTGCGCCCGAAACGCTCTCGTCGCTTACTTTTTGCTGAGTGCATAATGGCGGAATGCCGATTAATTGCTAAATTCGCATATTAATTCATCACCCTATGAAGATTGGCGATATTGATCTTGGACAGCATCCCGTGATGCTCGCGCCGATGGAGGATGTTACCGACCGTTCTTTCCGTTTGATCTGTAAGGAGCAGGGAGCCGATATGGTCTACACCGAATTCGTGTCGGCCGACGCGCTCATACGCAGCATCGCGGCCACCACGCGTAAGCTTCATATCGATCCGGCGGAGCGGCCTACGGCTATTCAGATTTATGGACGTGAACCCGGACCGATGGTCGAGGCGGCGAAGATTGTCGAAGCCGCGAAGCCCGATGTGCTTGACATCAATTTCGGCTGCCCTGTCAAGAAAGTGGCGGGAAAAGGCGCCGGCGCCGGGCTGCTGCGCGACATCCCGAAGATGCTCGAGATCACCCGTGCGGTGGTCGATGCCGTAAAGATTCCGGTGACGGTGAAAACACGCCTTGGCTGGGATCATGAGTCGAAGATAATAGTGACCCTGGCCGAGCGGTTGCAGGACTGCGGCATAAAGGCCATCACCGTCCACGGACGCACACGCTCGCAGATGTACACCGGTCAGGCCGACTGGGAGATGATAGCCCGCGTAAAGGAAAATCCCCGGTTGACGATACCGGTGATAGGCAACGGCGATATATCCACTCCCGCACAGGTGCGCGAGGCATTCACACGTTATGGCGTCGACGGAGTGATGGTGGGGCGAGCTTCAATCGGCGCACCGTGGATATTCCGAAGCCTCAAGGCCGCTGCTGACGGTGTCGAAGCTGTCGAGCCGACTGTCGGTGAGATGTTCGCCATGCTGCGCCGGCAGATCCGTGAGAGCATCGACCGGATCGATGAATATCGTGGAATTCTTCACATAAGGCGTCATCTTGCCGCATCGCCGCTCTTCAAGGGCATTCCCCACTTTCGTGACACACGCATTGCCATGCTCCGGGCATCGACCTACGACGAACTCGACGCCATTCTACACAAAATCCAACACGAAATTCTCCCTCAAATAGATTTGTCATGAAACATCAGCTTTCGTTTCTGTTTTTTACTTTTGTGGCGGCTGGTTCTGTTTTGGGAAACCCC
>CAJJOX010000128.1 GCA_905193485.1 uncultured Porphyromonadaceae bacterium
CCGGCGGCGTCGCGGAGAGTAAGGTCGTTTATGTCGATGCGGCCGGGGGTGAGGCGCACGGAGTCGGTGGTTATATAAGTAGTGTTTGTGAAACCCAGAGTGAGGCTGACATCCTCTCCATAAATGTCACCGACCATATCGATGAGTTTGAATGTTCCCCACAGGCGTGCCTTGCCGGTGGCGTAGCCGCTGATGTCGGAGGCAAAGGCCGACATGTAGGGCCTGAGGAAACCAATTTCGATGCGGTCGGCATCAAACCTCATGTCGAGCGAATCGGCCATGGGAAATATCTCACCGTCGACATATGATTTCAAACCGTTAGGCTGGCGAATTTCAGCGATTATGGAAACTGCTTTCGTGTCGTTGACCCACTCGGAACGAAGCAGGGCGTCACCCATAAGCGAATAATTGTAGGTCAGATCCTTGACCGTCAGCCCACGCGTGAAAGCCTTCGGCTCACGTGTAAGCAGCTGTGTGGCATATAATTTCCCGGAAGCGTTTCCACCAAACATCGCAGTCGGGATGTTGAGAGTTTCAAACACATAGTCGAGATCGATGTCGCGGAGTGTAACTGCAATGGTGTCGGCCGGAGATTCGGAAGCGCGTCCGTCGATAGTGATGAACTGCCTGTCGCGCCACACTTTGAAATCGCTGACGCTTATCTCTTTGCCTTCGATGGATATGACCGAAGGCTCGACGGTCCAGACCGTATCGTTGAACACGGCCCGGCTCGGATTGAAAAGCAATTCTGTGCGGAGACGTCCGTCATCACGGCTGAACCGGGTGGTGAGGTTGATGTCGCCGCTGTAGTCGCGCATCCGGCTCACCTTCCATTCGAGATGGGAATCGATCTGGTCGTTGCATGCTTCGGCCGTCGACGAAAGGATCATCGGTCCGTTTTTAGTCGGCAGTGTTGTGGAAAAGAAAAGCTGTCCGCTTCCGGGGACACCGGAGGATTCGTCACCTCCGTTGACGGCAAGAGTGAGAGATGTGTTTTCAATAAGTTTCCTTCCCTGAAGGAGATAAGGAGCGTCGAGGTTAAGCGACACGGCCTCGCGACTGCTGCTGAAATCGCCTCTGACGGCAATGGGGTCGATGACCCTTACGGGAAACGCCACAAGCGGCGTCAGAGGTTCGAGTGTCTTGACGCGGATATCGTAGGTCAGCTCACAGCTTTGCCCGGGATCGGTGCTCAATGAACGGTTGGCGGCCTCCGAACCGTTGCCCGAAAGCGCCGGAAGGATCCGCGCCAGAATCCGTTTGCCTACGAGCGGCAGCGACGCGAGATGGAATTTGCCTATGACGGTGGCATCGGCTATCTCGCTTGTGACACTGATCGTATCGGCATCGTCGGAGCGGACGGCCGCCAGGCGGATGTCGTCAAGAGTCATCGCGTCAACGCCGGGCTGTTCGACAACAACACGGTCGATATTGACATAGCCCTCCATATCGTCGGGCGTGATGCCTGATAGCATGGCATCGAGAGAAACCGAAAGGCGCCGTCCATGATGAGCCTGACTTCCCTGCCCCAGCATATCGAGATCGAAACCGCGTATGTCGGCCGACAGATCGAGGCTTCTGTGCCGCCCGATATTGGCGATTGCCTCAACGTCGGCGTAAAGCACGGCATTGTCGGCCGAAAGGACAGCCGACACGTCATTGCCCTTCTTGCCCGCATGGAGAGTCATGTCGTCAAGTGTTTTTCCATTGACAATGACCGAGGCTATGTCAAGGTCGAGCGTCCCGTCGGGCAATCCCGGATTAAGCGTCATGTCGAAATCGGCTTCGGCGTTGAGTCCGTCGACTGCTCCGAGCGGATTTTTCAGACCGTCCATGAGCCTTACACCGCTGAATTCTTCGAGTGATAGCGAACCGGCGATCGCGACAGGCGAGAAAGTGCTGTCGGCACGGCGCACGCGGTGATAGCCGACATCAATGTGTGCTTCGCCGACTTCGGAAAGCAAATATCCGTTTAGCGAACCGTCAAGGAGCGAGCCTTTGAAAGAGCCCACGGCCGACAGATCGCCAAGATTCTCAACCATCCTGCGCGCGTCACCTTCCATTTTGCGGAATCGGGAAGCCGCCTCCATCGCCCGACGGCCGTTGAAATTCACGTTGAATTCGGGGAAATCAAACGCCGGATCGCCGTCGGCAAAAATATGTTCGACACTGCCTGCCGTGACAAAACCGGCGCCTTGATCGGAAATCAGTTTCAATGCCGGGATGTCGAGCCGGGCGGCGTCGCCATTAACATGCAGCTGTACATCGAAAACCATGTTCATGCCGTCGAGTTGCGGCATGAATGGCTCAAAATCGGCCGTAGCCAGCCGGCTGCCGGGCATCAGGTGGAAATCGAAGTGCATGTCGCGCCAGTGTTTTTTAAGATCATCAAAACCATTGTAGCGCATCGACTGGTCATTGACGATAAAACGCGAACGGGGAAGAGCCAGTTCGAAATCACTTATGTCGAGAAAAGTAGAAGCGACATGAAATTTTCCCGACAGCGAACTCAGGACAAAACCGGAGCGCTCATTGAAAGCAAGACGCCGGAGGTCGATGATGAAGTCATCGTTTTTGATTTGCGGCAACTGCACGTCGGCTCTCAGTCCGGTGATTCCTATATGGTTGGGATCAAATCCGGAAGTCACCGGAGATTCGTCCAGCACATCGTATGACACGGATGAGGTGCGGATGACGACGGTGTTGATGCGGAAATCGAATTTTGTGGGAGGTTTTGATTTGTCTTTAGGGGAAAGCGCATTGATGATCGGCTGTATGTTGAGCGGCGCTCCTATCGAGTCACGGTAAATGCGGGCGTCCATGCCGATAATCTCGGCATAGTCGAGCACTATGCGGTCGCGGGCCACATAGTCCCACAGGTTCAGACCGGCTCCGAGGCGCTTCACATTCAGGCAAGGCTTGCCTATGGAATCGCTCACTGTAACGCCATGAAGCGTGACTCGATTGAACGGAGAAATCGAGATATAATCGATTTTGACATCAACAGTCAGAAGTCTGGAGAGTTCGGTTTCGGCACGGCGGCACAGCCATTTCTGCACCGAAGGCAGCGAGAGGGCTACGTAGAGCGAGGCCGGCAATATAAAAGCCAGTGCGATCAGAGTCACGACCAGAGCCCTTGATATCTTATAGAACCTCTTCATAGCAATATTCCTACAAATTTAGGCATTTTCCCGCAATAATCCGTGTTTGCGGCCTTAATGTGACAGCGACAGGCCTGCGAAACGATGAAATCGGCCATATCGTTGTCGTCACGATCACAGACAAGGCTGAAAAAGCGGGAAAATCATGAAGGATCGACATCATAATAGACTATGGCTGTTTTGGCAGCCGGCATACCGGAAGTGCGCATCTCGACTATGGACTGCCGCATTATTTCCTTGACTTTTTTCATCGATGCCTCGATCTCGATCTTTAACATCAGTTTGCGGATGTAGAGTGTCTGAACACGGCCGACAGCAGGCTCCTCGGGACCGAACACGCGGTTTCCGAAGAGCTGACGCAGCCGATGGCCGTAGGCCACGGCGAGCTCGTCGACAGCACGACGGTCGCGATGCTTGATGTAAATGTATATCACGCGAGTGAACGGAGGATAATTGAAGCGTCGGCGCTCGGCCAGCTCATCGGCATAGAATCCCTCATAGTCATGAGCCATGACGAATGGGAAAATGGGATGGCCGGGGCAACGTGTCTGTATGGCGACAATGCCGCGTGTGTCGCGCCGTCCGGCCCGTCCGGCCACTTGCGACATCATGTTGAACGCACGCTCGGAGGCACGGAAATCGGGCTGATTAATGAGTGCGTCGGCATTGACGATAGCAACCGCCCTGACATTACCGAAATCGAGGCCTTTGGTCACCATCTGGGTTCCGACAAGGATACGAGCCTTTCCTTGCGAGAAGTCGGAGATTATGTTTTCATAGCCATCCTTGTTGCGCGTTGTATCGAGATCCATCCTCAGCGTGGGCACATCGCCAAAAGCCCCGGCCACCTCATCGGCCATACGTTCGGTGCCGTAGCCATGGATCTCCATGGCGGGCTCGCGGCATGCGGGGCACACCTTAGGGAGCGGATAAACGGCTCCACAATAATGGCATACGAGCCGGTCAATGCCTTTATGATAGGTGAGCGACACGTCGCAGTGCTCGCATTTGGGAGTGTAGGCGCACATCCTGCAGGAGGCGACCGGAGCATATCCGCGCCTGTTGAGAAAGACTATCGCCTGCGAAGATCCGTCAGCCACAGCATCGCGCACCAGCTTCATCGTTTCGGCTGCAAGAGCACCGTGCATCAGACCCTGACGGCGAGCCTTGGTAGTGTCGACGAGCCGCATCTCGGGGAGCTCGACGCCCGAAAAGCGCTGTCGGAGAGAAACCAGTCCGTAGCGTCCGGAACATGCCTTATAGAAAGTGTCGACAGCCGGTGTCGCACTGCCAAGCAACGTTTTGGCGCCATGCATCCGGGCGAGCACCATAGCCGTATCACGCCCGTTGTAACGCGGAGCGGGATCCTGTTGTTTGTAACTCGATTCATGCTCCTCGTCGACGATTACAAGTCCCAGCGAAGCAAACGGGAGAAATATGGCGGAGCGGGCGCCGATCACAACGACCGGATCGCTTCCGGAAAGGATTTTACGATAGATGTCGACCCGTTCGTTGTCGGAAAATTTTGAATGGTATATCACAACCTTGTCGCCGAACACACGCTGGAGCCGGGCGGTAAGTTGTGTGGTGAGCGCTATCTCAGGCACAAGCATCAGAGCCTGCCGTCCCTGTTTCAACACGAAATCTATCAGATGGATATATATCTCCGTCTTACCGCTTGAGGTGACGCCGTGCAGAAGCGTAACGTCTTTTTCGAGCCAGGAACGGTGGATCGCTTTCAGAGCCTCGTCCTGAGCCTCACTCAGTTTCGGGAGCGATCCCGTCACCATGCCCTGAAAACTGAAGCGGTTGACGGCACGCTTGTAGAATTCGATCAGGCCTTTGTCGGCAAGCTGTCTGAGCACCGGCCGCGTGAGTCCCGTGCGTTCGAGAAGGCTGTCCTGAGTCACTTCTCGCAATTCGGTGCCGCGCTGCATGAATCCCGACATGGATATCAATGCCTGAAAGGCCTGTTGCTGACGCACCTGCGATGCCATCGAAATTCTGGCGAACGCCTCGCGCAGAGCATCGCTGTCGCCTCGTTCCACCAGAAGGCGCACATAAGTGACCGTGCGCGATGTGTAGCGTTCCACCATCTTTTCGGATATGATCACCGCGCCTTTTTCGAGCATCGCCGTGGCTATGGCACTGACGCCGGTGAACCCCGTGGCCTTCTCAATCTCCGCCACCCGCATGCGCCGCGCTTCGTGGGCAAGCACCTGAATAATCACCGTTTCGCGCTCCGACAGAGGCTTATCGGGTTCGGGCTCATAGTCGGGATTGGGTTCGATAAATGTTTCACTTTCCACTTTCAGCGCCGCCGGCAACGCGGCTCTGAGCAGATCGCCGGGAGTGCAGAGATAATAGTCGGCCACCCAATTCCATAGCTGTAGCTGCGGGCGGCGCACTATCGGCTCGTCGTCGAGCGCCGACACAATCTCCTTCACCTCAAAACCGCCTTCGGGCGGATGCGATCCGAGTGCCACAACGATGCCGGTGTAGAATTTCCGCTGGCCAAACGGCACAATGACCCTATGGCCGGGGCGCACACGCACGGCGAGATCACGTGGCACGGCATAGCTAAACGTTCCGGCAAGAGGCAGTGGCAAAAGTACTTCGGCGTAGGTCATATCATTGATCGGGCAAGAGAGTGCGGCGACATTTGATGTCAACGGGATGACGCCTTGTCGGGAAGACCAACAGGCAATCCGCGGCCGGAAAGATAGAAATAACGCCAGAGGGGCGCGAGCATGAGCGACTGCTTCATGCTGTCGGACATCATCAGATCAAGCAATTCGTCGCGCGAGAAAGTCATCACGCTTATCATCTCCGTCGGGTCGAGGTGCTGTGTTCCGGTGGGCACCACATCCTCCGCAAGAAAACAGTAGGTGAGATTGTCGGTAGTGGAGGGATTTCCGCTGATGACGCATTGCAGTGTCCAGCGGCCACCGGTGTAGCCCGTTTCTTCGAGCAGCTCGCGCCGTGCGGCCTCGAGCGGCTCCTCCCCTTTCTCGACCACGCCGGCGCAAAGCTCCGTCGACATGCATCCGAGGCCGTGGCGATACTGCCTGACCATGACAAACCTGCCTTCGGCGGGGTTGGCGCTCACAATTAACCCCAAAAGAAAAATTAAAAAAAAAAATGTAAATTATGCTTGACAAAACTAAAAATGTAATGTATGATTAACATGAACTAAGGAGGGAGGGGGAAAAATGATAAAAAATAAAATCGCAGAAAGGTTGATTAAGCGATGAGCAATAATATGCAGAACCTCAAAATTTACGACATTATAGATCAGCTTGAGGATCTTATAGAGAACAGCCCCAAACCTAAGCTCTCCGGCAGCGCAACCAAGCGCACCGTGGACGTTGAGGAGGTTTTTGACCTTCTGGGCGACCTTAAGACCACTATTCCGGAGGATATACGCCGGGCCAACAGCCTTATGATAGAGGCTCAGAATACTATAGACA
>CAJJOX010000129.1 GCA_905193485.1 uncultured Porphyromonadaceae bacterium
AGCCCGCAGGGGATGGCGCGGCGGCATCAGACGGTCGGCCGCCTCAAAGAAATGCGCCGGCGTGTCCAGTCGATGCTCGACGCACTTCATTCCCTGCGCTGACTCTTTTCATACCAATCTTTTTCAATTCGATCCATCAGTCCGTCTGTTCCGGCATTTCCCCCTCTCGGCTCTCCCACGTATGTTAAAAATATCCATTAAGTGCCTCCGGCGATAAATCTTATGGATATTTTCACTATCTTTGTACCGATTTTTGCTTAACATCATCATTATAACATACAACAAGATAACAAACTAATCATAAGTGATATGAAGAAAATCTACTCCTTATTACTGACCTTCGCTGCTGCCGGTTCTCTTTCTGCATCCGCCCAGCAGCTCCCCAACAACGGGTTTGAAGAAGATTGGGTCGACTGCATCCCCTGGAACAGCGCCAACACCACTAACGTGCAAGGCACAAAGCCTCAAGGATGGTGTCCGTCAAACGTCATCACTCCGGGAATGTCGGCCGGCAATAAGACAATCGCATCAAAAGTCGAAGGAAACAACAGCAGCAACGCTATTGAACTCAAGAACAATAACCCCATAGGCAGCCAGATCATCCCGGCCTATTTCACTCTTGGCACAACATGGTGCACGGCCACCATACAAATGTTCACACCATCCAATGAAGACGGCGGCACTTGGGGTGGTATGGAATTCACCTATCGACCCGATGCTTTGAAATTCGACTTCAAGCATACAAACGGTAGTGAATCTTCCCAGCCCGGAGCTGTCGTGATCTATTCCTGGAAAGGCTCTTCCACACAGACGAATGTCCCGGCTGCCAACAGCTACAGATTTATCGGCAACCCAAGCGATCCGGCCAAAGTGACAATGACAAACCGCGACCGCAACATTCTCAAAATGGATTATATCAAGGGCGATGTGCCTACTTATTCTTCGGATTTTGAGCTCATTTCATCAAAAATAGAAAAAATCAGCGAAGTAAGCGACACTTGGCTCACCAAAACTATTGAAATCGACTATCAGTCTTCGGCTCAGCCCGCAATGTTCAACGTCATATTCTCAGCCGCCGACTATTTTGCCGATCGTTCCAACCATAAAGGCGATGACGCACTGACTGTTGACAACGTCATTCTTCTTTATTATTCCCGCCTCGCCTCTCTGACCGTCAACGGCGCTCCGGTCGAAGGATTCAGCCCCGACACCTACACTTACTCAATCGAGCAGGCCATGCCCGACGACGCAAGCGCAATCGTTGCCACTTGTCTTGGCAATTCAGGATCAGGCATCGCCACCATAGCCCTCGACAAAGCTAACAACACGGCCACAGTCACCGTCACCAACTCCAATGCAGGCGGCACAGATATCGACGGCCAGTCAAGCCACGTTTACACGCTTACTTTCACCGGTGGATCAGCCGAAGAGCCTACCGTTGTGTCGACACGCATATTCACCGGCGTCATCAATGTCAACATCGCAGGCGAACCCTCCGACCCGATGGAAGACACCGAAGTCAAGCTCCTCGAAATGAGCGACGGCACCTACACTCTCCTCCTTGAAAAATTCGGTGCCGACGCCACCAACCCCAATGGCCTTGGCGACATCAACTTCAACGGCCTCACGCTTGACGGCACACGCCTTTACGGAACCAAAAACGACATCTCGCTTGCCGACGGTGAAATCAAAGCCGGCGGATCGCTCGAAGGAACGCTCACCGAGCACTCGCTTGTCGCCGATCTCGACCTCGACTGGCTTGATGACCAGGGCAACTCTCAGGCCAAGATCATCGTAAACTTCACCGGCAACGACGGCACTGCCGGCATCGGTGATATCGACATCGACAACTCGCAGGCTCCCGTTGAATTCTTCAACCTCCAAGGCATACGCGTCAACGCCGACAACCTTGCCCCCGGCATCTACATCCGCCGTCAGGGCACCGACGTCCGGAAAGTTCTCGTAAAATAAACCCCACCACTCATAAACCCATAGCACAGCGGCGCGATCCCCCCTCGGATCGCGCCGCTCGCTTTCCAAAATTCACAATCACATATTGCCGCCGTTACATTATTTTGACTATCTTTGCAAATACACTGATATATAATCCGCTATTACCTTAAATGAAACCATTGTTTACAAAAGCCGACTTCAGCCTTTTCACCGATTATGCCGGCAAATCTCAGGAAGAAGCTCCGGAAGCCTACGCATTGCTGCGGCCGATGTACGACAAGTTGGGACGCATAATTGACGGATTAAGGCTCCTCGGATATTATTGCGAGATAAAACGACACACGCTCACCCAATCTCAAAAATATAATTATTATCATTGGGCGCGCGTATATCCGAAAGATCGTATTCTCCGCGATGAATGCATTGACAAGGTTTTCTTTGTTGTCGGAACCACCGAGGAAGGCGTCAATATCCATATCGACTCCTACTCCAGCAAGGGATACCGCTGCAACGATATCGCAGACGAAATTAAAGAGCATTCCTGGCTACAGATCACGCCTGACAAAGCCTCGTCGATGACATGCGAGGAACTGATAGCCGCAGTCGAAACCTACATCGATACCAATAGTCTGAATTTCCTTCGGTTTGCATCGCAATTCCGGATAAAAACAAGCATCAACGCACTAAATGACATGAACATCGACAACATCATAAACATTCTGAAAAAGAACGGCAACCTTATTCTTACCGGCGCTCCCGGGACCGGGAAAACTTTTCTTGCCCGTCGGATCGCAGCCAAATTGGGGGCGACGGAAGAAAACGGTCAGTGCGTTATGGTTCAGTTTCATCCGTCGTATGACTATACCGATTTTGTCGAAGGCCTGAGGCCTGTTAAAAATGACGGCGGCGACAATATCGTGTTTGACCGTCGAAACGGCATATTCAAAGACTTCTGCAAGGCTGCCCTGCAAAACTTTCAGGATAGTGAGAAAACAGAAGAGCAACTCAACGAAGACGAAGCATTCAAAAACGCTTACGATGAATTGCTGGACCGGATCGACGAAGGCATTCTCACCGAACTGCCCCTAAAAACCGGCACGACAAACATGAGAATCAATGGGACAACGGTCAACCACAACATCATCCTAAGCACCATCGGCAATGGCTCCAAAAGACAATATATCGTTTCTTTCAATCGCCTGAAAAAATTATCGCAGGCCTATAAGACCTATCAGGATCTTGAGAAACAGACAAATATCTATCAGGCTGTTGTCAGTATCATTAAAGGCTGCCATTCATCAGCCTATTGGGCCACGCTACACTACCTTTACAAAAACATTTACCAGACTCCTACGGAAAACAAAGCGAAAATCGAGCGCAAAGACTACATTTTTATCATCGATGAAATCAACCGGGGTGAGATATCCAAGATATTCGGCGAACTTTTTTTCTGTATTGACCCCGGTTACAGAGGCGTAAATGGACGTGTCCGGACGCAATACCAGAATCTTATTGAGGAGGGCGATGATTTTGAATCCGGATTCTTCATTCCCGAAAATGTCTACATCATCGGCACCATGAACGATATTGACCGCAGCGTCGAGTCAATGGATTTTGCCATGCGTCGTCGCTTTGCATGGCATGAAGTGACGGCTGCCGACAGTCAGAATATGCTCAGCGATGACAAAGCCTGGCCTGATGGTTTGATTCCTTCTGCCGACACCGTTATCGAACTGAAAAACAGAATGACCAATCTGAACAATGCCATAATCGACCGATACAAACCGGAAAATGCATCTAACAACGAACGTATCGGATTGACACCGGCTTATCAGATCGGCGCCTCCTATTTCCTTAAATACGCCTTATATAATGATTTTGACATGCTTTGGGATAACCATCTGAAAGGACTGCTGTATGAATATCTGCGCGGCTCCTCCGGAATCGAAGCAAAACTGGAGGCTCTCCACAAAGCATATAATGACACCGAATCGTCGTGAACACAACCGATTACAAGAAAGAAAAGATTGCCGACGGCGAGCTTGAAGATCTGAAATCGATTGCCGATGTAAACCTGACAGATCTGTCGGCCGACAGATTTCCGGATCTCCTCGTATTTCCCGATTCGCTGGATGCCTACGACCCTGATCTTGGCCGGAAATTCATCTGCTCTGTCACCGACGGCGACACTCACCTTGTCACCAACAGCATGGTGGGATTCGTAGGGCGCAACACCACCCGGCTTTCCATTCGCTCGCGTTTCGCGGCTGCCGACAAAGAAGATTTTTTCCTGCACTACATGCTCAGACGCATCTGCGGCATAAACCTCTTCAATCTCGAACACTCCACCACCAGCGATCAGGTTTTTGATTTTCTCCTCTACATGTTCCCCCGGTTCTTGAATAAAGCTGTCAGACAGGGGCTCCTCAAATGCTATGTCAATCACAGACACAACAGCCCGAGAGTGAGAGGCAGCATCGATATCGCCCGCCATATCAGATTCAACACCCCTTTCAACGGAAACATCGCCCACGCTTCGCGTGATTTTACCGCCGACAATCACCTGACGCAACTCATCCGCCATACGATAGAGCATATATTCATGACACCGGTCGGCTCCTTCATCCTTACGGCATCTGACGATACGCGACGCTCCGTCGAGCTCATTCGTCAGGCCACACCGACCTACTCTTCTTCCCTGAGGCTCCAAATAATCAATCGGAACATCCGTCCTTTTTCTCACCCATATTTCCATGATTATGCTCCTTTACAACGGATCTGCCTGCAAATTTTGCGTCACGACCATCTGAAATACGGCTGCGAAAAGGATAACATCTTTGGCCTTCTTATTGATGCGGCATGGCTTTGGGAAGAATATCTCGCTACTGTCCTGCAAAACGATTTCACACATTACATAAAAGACAGTGGTCCGCGGTTTCATCTTTTCAAGCCCGGAAAACAACAGATCATTCCCGACTATCTTTCAAAAGACGGCTCCGTTGTCGCAGATGCTAAATACATTCCGCTCGACAAAGAGTCATCTTACAGCGAAGATTCGGAAAAAGCCACTTCCATTTTCTACAAGACGGTCACATACATGTATCGTTTTTCCTCTCGTAAAGCCTATCTTTTTTATCCCTCTGCCGATTCCGCATCTGTTCCGACAAAATACCTTATCGACAGCATGTTTGGAGGTGAGATCGTCAAACATTCTCTTGTCGTCCCCGCCAACTGTAAGAGTTTCACGCAGTTTTCAGAACTCATGGCCGCATCCGAAGCCGAGTTTCTGAATCATCTCAAATAGCCACCCGCTCAATCTGACGTCCCGGATTCACAAAGTTATGCGACGACTGATTGAAGTCAGCCACATGTGTCGTATCAATATACTGAAACCGATCTGGATCCATATGCGGGAATATCTTTGAAACGGCAATTTCCGTTGTGTTTTCATAAAGTTTTCGTAACTTTGTAAGTTATGGAATTTAAGCTCTCATCTCAATATAAACCGACAGGCGACCAGCCGCAAGCCATCGAACAGCTCTCACAGGGCATTCTCGACGGTGCGCCCGCGCAGACGCTTCTCGGCGTCACCGGCTCAGGCAAGACGTTCACCATGGCCAACGTTATTCAAAAGGTGCAGAAGCCCACTTTGATTCTCAGCCACAACAAGACTCTCGCCGCCCAGCTCTACAGCGAATTCAAGAATTTCTTTCCTGAAAATTCGGTGCAGTATTTCGTTTCCTACTACGACTATTACCAACCCGAAGCCTATATACCGTCTGTCGACAAATACATCGAAAAAGATCTCATGATCAACGATGAGATCGACAAATTGCGGCTTGCCACGACATCGGCCTTGCTCTCAGGACGAAAAGATATCATTGTGGTCAGCTCCGTGTCATGTATCTACGGCATGGGCAATCCCGAGGATTTCAACAGCAGCGTCATAGCCGTCCGCGTAGGCCAGAAGATCACGCGCAACGCTTTCCTGCGTGAACTCGTCAATGCGCTCTATTCACGCGACGAGATCAATTTCTCACGTGGCAATTTCCGGGTTAAGGGCGACACGGTCGACATTCACCTTGCCTATGAAGAGATCATCGTCCGTGTCGTGTTCTGGGGTGACGAGATAGAGTCGATCACCACTTTATATCCCGATGACTATGTGACCCTCGGCCAGCTCGACGGATTCAACATATTCCCTGCCAACATCTTCGTCACTTCACCACAGCGCATGGCGTCAGGTCTGGCTCAGATCGAACTGGATCTGGGCGAGCAGGTGAATTTTTTCTATAAGGAAGCCCGCGAACTTGAGGCCCGCCGCCTGCAGGAGCGTGTGAGCTACGATATCGAGATGATGCGTGAGGTCGGTCACTGCTCAGGCATAGAGAACTATAGTCGTTATTTCGACGGCCGACGCCCCGGAATGCGTCCGTTCTGTCTGCTCGACTATTTCCCGAAGGATTTTCTAACGATCATCGACGAGAGCCACGTCACCGTCCCACAGGTACGTGCCATGTACGGCGGCGACCTTTCGCGCAAGATGAATCTTGTTGAATACGGCTTCCCGCTTCCCCCCGCCCCCCGC
>CAJJOX010000130.1 GCA_905193485.1 uncultured Porphyromonadaceae bacterium
GCTGAATCTGAAAAGTCAACACTTTTTCAGTGCCCTCGAAAAATCCCGGCGCTGTTTTTCGATTGTGTGGGTTGTTCAGGTATTATCTTACTGCTATTTTGCGGGCCTGTTTGCCGCTCCGAAGGATGTATATGCCCTTTTCAAGATTATCGACATCATTCTGCGATGCACGGGAGCGCACGAGTGCGCCGCTGATTGAATAAACTTCACAGGGATAGAAGTCGGCTGTCGCGCCGTCAGTCACGATATCCTCGATGCCGCTTGTGGGATAATCTCCGTCAACGGTCTGACGGTCAAGGAACAGTCCCCAGTATTCATGACCGCTGTAAGCGCTCTCGGCGGTTGTGGGGCAGTAGAGCGTGGCATTATCGTAGTTTACCTGCGAGAATGTGTTGCTCTGGATTGTGGGGGGAGTGGTGGCATAGACATAGACTTTCTTGAGTGCAGGGCAGTTGCGGTATGCCTCGGAGCCGATAGAGGTCACGTCCTGCGGTATGTAGGTGTTGATCAGGTTGATGCAGTCGGCGAATGCCAGGTTGCCGATTTTTTTCAATGTCTTGGGCAGGAGATAGTCGCGCATGCCGGTGCAGCCCATGAATGTTCCGTTGGGAAGATTGGTGGGTGAATTGAGAAATTCCACTCCGGTAAGCGCGGTGCATTTGCTGAACACGTATTCACCGAACGCTCTCACATTCTCCGGAATTGACATTGTTTTCAATCCGCCGCATGCCGTAAATACGTGGTTGCCCATGTCGAGCAGCGACGACGGGAGAGTGATGGCATCCGAAGTCAGTCCGGTGCATCCGGCAAAAGCGCTGTTGTTGATGGTATGGATCTGGCTGCCGTAAGGATTGCCTGCCGATTTGGCGAATGTCACAGACGTAAGATCTTTGCATCCGGCGAAAGCTCCCGCGCCTATTTCCGACACAAAATATTCCTGATTACGGGTTATCTCTACCGGGATAGTGATATCTCCGCTGTAGGCTTCAAAATCGGGCGCTATACATGCTTGTGCGTAGGAATTGATATAGTAGTGGAGTCGTGAATCGCTGCCGTCAACGGTGAAGGTGCCATAGACAGTCTGGGTTTTCGCGATCTCATCAAATTGTGAAACGTTGGCTTCCGGAACATACAGCACCGCATTTTTCGGCAGCGCGCTGCTCCCGAAAGTGGGCTGCGATCCTGCGAAAAGCAATCCGCCGAGAGCCGTACATCCCTCAAAGGCACTGCTGCCGACCGATGTCAGTGTGGATGGCAGACACACTTTGGCGAGGTCGGTGTCATAGGCAAACGCGTAGTTGCCGACCGATGTCACTCCTTCGGGAAGGTCCATCGTGATCAGCGATGTGCAGTAGGCAAAGACCCAGTTGCCGACCGATGTCAGCGTGGAGGGAAGGGTTACTGTAGTAAGGTTGGAACAGTAGGCCAACAGATTGTCGCTCAAAGAGGTGATCGTCGATGGAATGCTTATCGACTTCAACGATGAGCAATAGCTGAACGCGTTCGCTCTCAGGGTGGTCACTCCTTCGGGAATGACAACCGAAATCAGGCTGCTGCATCCGGAGAAAGCATATGAGTCGATGTAGTTGACAGATGACGGTATGTCAATGGCGATAAGCGACTTGCAGTTGGAGAACATGGAGCTGGAGATCTTTGTAAGTGACTCCGGCAGGGTCGCCTGTGTCAGTGCGCTGCAGCCGGCGAATGCGTTATTGCCGATGGAGGTCACCGAATTGGGGATGACAGCTGACTGAAGCGCGGTGCAGTTCTGAAAGGCATTGTTGCCGATCTGTGTGAGCGATGACGGGAATGTCACCGAGGCCAGGCTCGAGCAGTTGGCAAACGCTGAACTTCTGATCTCGGCCACCTTGAATGTTTTGCCGCCGATTGTCACGCTTTCCGGAATGACCGCCTCAGTGATGCTTGCGTCAACGGGCTTATATACATGCACATAGTCAAACATTGTCTGCTCGACGGTTTCACCGTATGGCATGCAATATTGCAGATCGCCGACGGGATAAGCCGTGAGCGCCGCAGCCGGTAGCGCCATAATGACGCAAAGCACGCTCAACAGCATCATGGAAATGGTTCTTTTCATAATCTGAAAGTTAAGTGTGTAAAAAAAGGTCTACCCCCTCACGTCCCATAGGCGGTGTGCATAAAAAATTGATGATATAAAAAAAGCGTGGGACGATGATTCACTGTATACTGAATTCGAGGCATCGCCAAACGCCTTAAAGATAATAAACAGTCCGCTCCCACGCCTTATCGGATATCGATACCCCCTTGTCGGGGAGCGGATATACGACAAGCATGAGCGTTTATGACTGCCTACCTTATCTTTCTGATTATTTGGCGATTTCCGAATTCAAGGTAAAGCAAAAAACGCTTCTGAAAATATGTCATGACAGCCTCGGAAGGCAGTGTCAGCCGCAAAGTTAAGTGTTTTTTCCTGTTTTGCAAAAAAATGTGTAATGCAATCCGGCGAACGCGAACGTATGCGGAGGCGTGTATGCGGTAATGAACATAAAAAAACAAGCTGCGCCGCAACGAGTTGCAGCGCAGCTGTTTGTGTTTGTCGGATTTGGATCAGACGATGGAGTTTTTCTTTGTCCACTCGATGATTTCGGGGATGTAGCCGAATGCGAGGCCTGTGACGGTGTCGGCGCAGCCGTAGTAGACGGCGATTCGTCCGGTTTCGGGGTCGTGGAGGGCGGCGCAGGGGAAGGTGACGTTGGGCACGTCGCCTGTCAGCTCATAGATCTCGCGGGGCGAGATGAGGTATGGACCCGAACGGGCGAGCACTTTCCAGGGCTGTTCGAGATCGAGCAGTGCGGAGCCGAAAGCATAGACGTAGCCGTTGCAGGAGCGGAGCACGCCGTGGTAGATGAGAAGCCAGCCTTCCGAAGTTTCGATGGGTATGGGTCCGGCTCCGATTTTCATGCACTGCCATGCGCTGAGCTCGAAAGGAGCGGGCGACATGACGTGGCGGTGGTGGCCCCAGAATTCCATGTCGGGCGACTCGCTGTAGAAAATGTCGCCGAAGGGTGTGTGGCCGGTGTCGCTGGGGCGCGAGAGCACGGCGAAGTTGCCGTTGATCTTGCGGGGGAACATGACGCCGTTGCGGTTGTAGGGGAGGAAGGCGTTTTCAAGCTGGTGGAAGGTTTCGAAATCGGTGGTCCAGGCGGCGCCGATTGTGGGACCGTGGTAGCCGTTGCACCAGGTGACATAGTATTTGCCGTCAATTTCGGCTACGCGCGGATCATAGCCGTAGACCCATTCGGCCACTTCGGGATCTGCGCCTTCGAGGCGGATATCGTCTTCGCTGATGTCCCATTTGAATCCGTCGACCGAGAAGCCTACGTGGATGCGCATGCGGCGGTTGGTGTCGTCGCAGCGGAACACACCGGCAAAGCGGTATTTTCCTTTGTTGAAGGGCACTACGGCCGAGTTGAATATGGAATTGGATGTCGAGAGCGCGTCGCGCGGTATTACGGGATTGGCGCTGTAACGCCAGAGCACGTCGCGGCAGCCTTCGGGACGGTCTTCCCACGGCATGTCGGGCAGCGGCTGCCCTTTGATTTTCAGTTCGTTCATTTTATATACTTAGAAGTTGGAATTTATCAATGTTTTGTCGTTTAGAGCATTTCCTCGGTGGATTCTTCGGTTTTGACCACGTCGGCGGCTATCTCTTTCTCGTTATCTCCGCCCTTGTCGGAGTGGGTGAAAGGCACTATCCATGCAAGGATGAATGCGGGTATCGCTACGAAGAGGGCGATCAGGAAAAACATTTCATAGCCGACGGCGTTGCAGATGCTGCCGCTTATCATGCCGGGGAGCATGACTCCGAGGTTCATGATGGCTGAAGCAAAGGCGTAGTGTGCCATGGAGTGTTTGCCGGGTGCCACCTGCTGCATCATGAACATGGTGAGTCCGACAAAACCGAAGCCATAGCAGAAATATTCCGAAACGAGGCCGGTGCCGATGATGATGAGGTTCTGCGGCTGGAAAATAGAGAAGAGGAAATAGATCACAAACGGAATGTTGAATATGCACACGAGAGAGAAGAGCACGCGTTTCAGTCCGAAATGCGCAATGTAGTAGCCCCCGAGTATTGAGCCGATTATGAATGCCACAGTGCCGAAAGTGCCGTAAACGAGGCCTATGCTTTCGTTTGTCATGGCAAGGCCGCCGTCAGACAGTGACGCCTTGAGGAAGAGGGGCACCATTTTCATGGCGAAGCCTTCGGTAAGGCGGTAGCATACGATGAAGAGGATATATATCCAGATGTATTTTTTACGGAAAAATGCTATCAGCACGTTGCCCATCTCGCGCATGGCCTGGGAGAAGTTCTGTGTGTCGACGCTGTTGGAGCGGGGGGTGGCCGGAAGCATGAAGAAGTGGTAGACGGAAAGTCCGATCATGAGCAATGCGATGATGCCCATGATGATCATCCAGGCGTAGAACGGAGCTTTTTCGGGATTGCTTTCCTTGAAGTGGGTGATGAGTACGCCGGCAAGCGCTACAAGGGCGCCGTTGGCGAGCACTTTTGCGAGATTATAGAAAGCGCCTTGCCATCCGATGTAGACCGATTGTGTCTTTTTGTCGAGGGCTGTGAGATACACGCCGTCGGTGGCAATGTCGTGGGTGGCTCCGGAGAATGCCACAATGCCCATAACGGCTATTGTCCATGCGAAGAAGTCGGGGACAGGCAGCAGGAATGATATGATGCCGAAACAGAAACCGGTGATGGCCTGAGTCACTATCACGAAATTGCGTTTGGTCCAGTATATTTCCAGCAGCGGGCTCCAGATGAATTTGAGTGTGTAGGGGAGTGTGAGCAACGAGGTCCAGAACGCTATCTGTTCCTTGTCGATGCCGAGGTCGTCAAACATGATGACGGCCACGAGGTTGAGCACGATAAATGGCAGTCCCATGGCAAAGTAGACCGAAGGAACCCATTTCAGCGGTGAGCTTTTCCGTGTTTGGACAGCTGCTGTTTTCTGTTGCATAGTTCTAAGGTTAAGTGTGTACCCCGGAGCAGAATCGAACTGCTATCAAAAGTTTAGGAAACTTCTATTCTATCCGTTGAACTACCGGGGCTTTTATAGTAATGCTGCAAAGATACGAATAAGTCGGGTGCAAATCCAAATTTATATTTGAGATTCGCGCCCGCTTTCAGATGTTTTAGCATCAGGCAGCCCGGAAACGCCGCATCATGGCATGCCTTTGTCGTGTCGTGAAACGGCAGCGGGCCGGCTTCGGTGATGAAGCTGACCCGCCGCGGTGTTTGTGTATGTTTAGGGGGTGATGTGTTTCAGTCGTCGAGGCGGCGTTTGAGGCGGCGCAGTTTCTTTTCTACTTTTTCACCTTTTTTTTCGATTTTGTTTATTTTTTTCTCGAGCGCTTTGAATGCTTTTTTGTTCTCGCCCTTGATCTCGCCGGCTGAGTGGGCATTGCCGAGTATGCGATCCAACGCATTGAATTGCTCTGCGATTGTTTCGTCTTCAATTCCGTCCCAGAGATCGAGGGCTTCTTCGTCGTTACTTTCGGCAAGAGCCTCGATTTTGTCGAGTCTTGAGTCGACTTCGTCAAGGATCGCGCTGTATTGGCGGATGGCTTCGGCGTAGTCGTCGGTGGTCAGTTTGCCTTTCTCGTCATATTTGTAGATGAGGTCGTCGCATGTCTTTTCGTTGTAGCCCGAGCCGCATGAAACGAGCGTAAAGGCCACGAGGCTCATAAGGAATAATGTCAGTTTCTTCATGGTGACGTTGTCAGGTGTAGGTCGTTAATGTTTTATTTTGCATAGGTATAGTCATAGTCATAATCAGGTTCGACCGCTACAACTTCCTCTTCTACAATCGCAGGCTCTTCAGGAATGGCTTCCATCGCTTCGTTGTAGTCCGACATCAGATCCTGCCAATCGACCTCATAGTCGAGCTTTTTAGTCAGTTTTTCGGCTTTCCTGTGAATTTTCTTCCATTCGCGCTGTTTGGATTTTATTTGACGCTGCAATTCTTTGTAGGCTTTTTTGTTGTCGCCTTTGAGATCGGTTTTTTCGAGAATGTCGTAGAGTTTGCGGTCATGTCTGGCGAGGTCGCTTTTGTAGAGAAGTTCATAGTAATCGTCAAGAGCTTTTTCCTGCTCGCTTTCGTCGTCGGATTCAAAACGGCTCATGATGTCGTTGAGCCGGCTGTCGTATTCATTGCCGATAGCGCCGCACTGGCTGATGGCTTCTGCGAGATCTTCCGTGTTGAGCTTGCCTTTGTCGTCGTATTTTTCGATGAGGTCGTCGCAGGTCTTTTCGTCGTAGCCCGAGCTGCAGGATGTGGCCGCCAAGGCTGCGAAAAGGATGAGAAGGAGTGATAATTTCTTCATGAGAATAACGTATGTGAAATGGTGGTTTCGACAAATTTAAGGAATGTTTGGTTATTTTGCAATTATTTATCCTTAAAATTTGCGGCAGGTCGGCCGGGTGTAAATGAAATGGCGATAAAGCGCCCCGCC
>CAJJOX010000131.1 GCA_905193485.1 uncultured Porphyromonadaceae bacterium
CCCGGTCGGGGATGCAGGGCGAGTTCCTGGCCCGGCATTATTGGGATTTCTCGCGCCGTTTCGCGTTTGGCGCCGAACTGAATCTGCTATATTCCTCGCGCCGGCTGTTGCCGGGATATTCCGCTGCGATTGTCGATGCGCCGGCGTTTAATCCGGCACCGTCCTATACCAATGTTTTCACACCGGCATTCCGGGCCAATTCGTTCGGTGTCGTCGGTGTGATACCGGTGTGGAAGGTGAGCTCGATGATGCAGGTGCGGGGGAGGGCGGATCTGTTCGTCCCGCTTCGTCCGATATTGCGGGGTGCTGACGGAACGGCATTTTACGGCGATTATCTGTCGCGAATGAGCTTTTTCGGGCAGGTCGAGGCTGTGGCCACACTCCCTTTTGCCAATATCTCGCTTTATACGCATTATGCGGGCGTCGAGGGCGGCCGTTGGAATTTCGGCCTTACGTTCGGCTTTTTCCTTCAGGCTCCGCGCTTTTTGCGGTGACGTGATGCGGATTGTGAGAGCGCGGGTGTGAATTCACCGTTAATATCCACAACTATATATGATTAATGCCGCGCTTCGTCAAATCGCGCCGGGAATCTGTCAATTTGCCCGAATAAGAAAAATTTGCTAAATTTGCGAGCAAGTTGCCATATGCATCAGTAAACCGCCGGCCTCAGGGAATGGCAAAGGAGTGATTCTCTGGACGTGGGCGTGAGCGGTTTCTCTGGGGATGGCTTAAAATATCATCAGCTATGAACAAAAACTCTCTGGTGTCAATCGATGATATCTCGCGTGACGACATCCTCGATCTCCTCCGACGGGCGGCCTTTTTTGAAGCGCATCCCAATCACAAAATCCTCGACGGCAAGGTGGTGGCGACACTCTTTTTTGAACCGTCGACTCGCACACGCCTCAGTTTCGAAACAGCAGTCAATCGCCTCGGCGGCCGCGTGATCGGCTTTTCCGATGCCTCCACCACAAGCTCATCGAAAGGCGAAACCCTTAAGGACACAATCAAGATGGTGAGCAACTATGTCGATCTCATCGTGATGCGTCATTATCTGGAAGGAGCCGCACGGTATGCCACCGAAGTGACGGATGTCCCGGTGATCAATGCCGGCGATGGCGCCCACCAGCATCCGTCGCAGACGATGCTCGACCTGTATTCGATCTATAAGACGCAGGGCCGGCTTGAAGATCTGACCATCACGATGGTGGGAGATCTCAAATATGGCCGCACGGTGCACTCGCTGCTTATGGCCATGCGTTATTTCAACCCCACCTTCCACTTTGTGGCGTGCGACGAACTGCGCATGCCTCGCGAATATCGCGATTTCTGTGACGCCAACGGCATACGTTATATCGAGCACGAGGATTTTACGCCCGAGGTGATCAATGCGACCGACATATTGTATATGACCCGTGTCCAGCGTGAACGTTTTGCCGACATCATGGAATATGAACGGGTGAAAGACCTCTACACACTGCGTGCCGACATGCTCAGGGATGCAAAAAGCAATATGCGCGTGCTTCATCCGCTGCCACGCGTCAATGAGATAGACCGCGACGTCGACGATGATCCGCACGCCTATTATTTTGACCAGGCACGCAACGGCCTGTATGCACGTCAGGCCATTATCTGCCGGGCGCTCGGCATTGACATTTTCAAGGAGTGTGACCATACAAAATGAGCATTATGACAAAAGAACGTAAAGAACTGGCTGTCGCGGCTCTGCGCTGCGGCACCGTCATAGATCATATACCGGCCGATGTGCTTTTCAAGGCAGTCAAGATTCTCGGCATAGAGAAGATGACCACCAACGTCACCATAGGCAACAACCTTTCGAGCCACCGTCTGGGCACCAAAGGCATAATAAAGGTGGCCGACGTTGAATTTCCCGACGATGTGCTCAACCGCATAGCATTGATAGCCCCGCATGCCAATATCAATATAATTCGTGATTTCGAGGTGGTGAAAAAATTCCCGATATCGCTTCCCGACGAGATCACCGGCATTGTGCGCTGCGGTAATCCGAAATGTATCACCAACAATGAGCCGATGCGTACGCGCTTCGAAGTGATTGACCGCGACGATGTGACCATTCGCTGTCATTATTGCGGACAGGTGGTGAAGAGCGGCGACGCGCAGATAGACTGACATGATCTCCTAAGCCGATGCGGAAATGAAACAGCAATGGAAGCCCGGGACAATGATCTATCCGCTGCCGGCGGTGATCGTGACATGCGGTGCATCGACGGACGAGAGCAACATGCTTACCGTGGCATGGACAGGCACGATATGCACTGATCCGGCCATGTGTTATATCTCGGTGCGCCCCGAGCGACATTCATATCAGATGATACGCTCCAACATGGAGTTTACGATCAATCTCACCACTGAAGCCATGGCACGCGCCACCGATTGGGCCGGGGTGCGGTCGGGCGCCGGTTACGACAAATGGAAGGAAACGGGACTGACTCCCGAAAAGGGCAGGCTCGTTGCCTGCCCTTCTGTGAAGGAGTCGCCTCTGAGCATAGAATGCAGGGTGCGCGAGATAGTTCATCTCGGCAGCCACGACATGTTCATTGCCGAGGTGCTGTGTCTGCTCGCCGATGAGGCTTTGATCGATCCTGAGACCGGAGCTTTTCATCTGGACCGCGCCGGTCTGATGGCCTACAGTCACGGCAATTATTACGGACTCGGATCTCATTTAGGCCGCTTCGGGTGGTCGGTCAGGAAAAAATAGCCGCCTGTGTCAATAAATAAACATCCAACATCATTAACACATAATACAGATTTATGCAATCCGACAATCAGATTTTTCAATTAATCGATCGCGAGTATCAACGTCAGAAAAAGGGCATCGAACTCATCGCGTCAGAAAACTTCGTCAGCGAGGAAGTGATGCGGGCCATGGGGTCTTGCCTGACAAATAAATATGCCGAAGGCTATCCCGGCCACCGTTATTATGGCGGCTGTCAGGTTGTCGACGAGGTTGAGCAACTGGCTATCGACCGTGTCCGACAACTTTTTGGCGCGGCTTACGCCAATGTTCAGCCGCATTCGGGCGCTCAGGCCAATATGGCCGTGTTTATGGCGTGCATGAAGCCGGGTGACAAATTTCTCGGGTTGAACCTCGCCCACGGCGGACATCTTTCGCACGGCAGTCCGGTGAATTTCTCTGGGCTCGTGTTTCAGGCTCTCGGCTATAATGTCGACGAAGCTACCGGGCTTGTCGACTACGACAATATGGAAGAAATAGCGCGTCGCGAGCGTCCGCGCCTGATAATCGGCGGTGCCAGCGCTTATTCACGTGAATGGGACTATGCCCGAATGCGTCGTCTGGCCGACGAGATCGGAGCGATCTTTATGGTCGACATGGCTCACCCTGCCGGTCTGATTGCAGCCGGTCTGCTTGATAACCCTGTGAAATACGCCCACATCGTCACGTCCACTACCCATAAAACGCTTCGCGGTCCGCGCGGTGGCATCATACTCATGGGTGAGGATTTTGAAAACCCGTGGGGAAAGACGACCCCCAAAGGTCAGGTGCGCATGATGTCGTCGTTGCTTGATTCGGCTGTGTTCCCCGGTGTGCAGGGCGGTCCGCTCGAACATGTGATCGCCGCAAAGGCTGTAGCCTTCGGCGAGGCTCTCCAGCCTGAATATCGCGAATATCAGCTTCAGGTGAAGAAGAATGCCGCCGCTATGGCCACCGCCCTTATGGAACGCGGGTATAAGATCGTGTCCAACGGTACGGACAATCACTGCATACTCGTGGACCTCCGCACCAAATTCCCCGACCTCACCGGCAAGGTGGCTGAACGTGTGCTTGTGGAAGCCGACATCACGGCAAATAAAAACATGGTGCCTTTCGACACGCGTTCACCGTTCCAGACCTCAGGTATCCGCCTCGGCACGCCGGCCATCACCACACGCGGCGCCAAGGAAGAATTCATGGCTGAGATCGTGGATATGATCGACACCGTGCTTTCCAATCCCGAGTCGGAAGAAACGATAGCTGCCGTACGCGCCCGCGTCAACGCGGCAATGGAGGGCTATCCGATGTTTGCCTATTGATGCCGATGGACAGCAGTTTCGATTGGGCCGAAGGCCTTGATTGCGCCGTGACCGTGTGCGATGCCGATGCCGTGATCATTTATCAGAACCGTAAGGCGCGGAAGCAATATGAGGCACACGGCAATCTCGTAGGCCGCAATCTGATGGATTGCCACAACGAGCGTTCACAGGCCATAATACGCCACATTCTTGCGACGGGCGAGAGCAACAGCTACACCATTTGTAAGAATGGCTACAACAAGTTTATCCATCAGGCTCCGTGGTTTACGGCCGATGGCCGCGTGGGCGGCGTTGTCGAGATCTCGACCTTCATTCCCCAGCTGCCGTTGCCACATTATCAGCGTTGATAAATCAGCCGTCCAATGCCGGGATTTCTACTCCACGACCCGGATAATCAATCATAAAAAACGAGGCTGTGCTGTATTTGATCTTTTTTACGGCGCAGCCTCGCTGTTTTTTTTATAATGACAACTTTGCAGTCGCCATAGGTATTGTTGTGTTATAAATAAGTGACGCTACCGTTGACGCATTTCGACAGCAGAGAGCCGGCGGCATCATAGACCGTTTCGGCGAGCTTCGTTCCCGATGCAGAATAGAGATAGTCGATGCGGCCGCCGTCGGCAAACTCCACGCGCTGCGGCAGATTGAGTACATTGTAGCTGACATCGCTGACGCCGCGGCTCATGTCGCGTATCTGGTTGCCGTTGGCGTCGTAGGCGAAATCCGATCCCGACCATGCCCCCTCGGGCAGATCGAGCGAAGCTTCCAGAAGTACCGTCGGCGCATCGTCGCGCAGCTCAGAGAGCCGGTTGCCGGTGAACGAGGCCGTGATATCGTCGATCTGCCCGTAGAGGCCCGGGGCTATAAGTCCCTGCCGCGTCAGCGACAGCATGTTGCCCTGGAGGTCGTAAGTGTATGCCGTTGAGAAATCGGCCTCGGGATCGCCGTTTTCGGCAGTGGCTCCCGAGGGCATCCGCCGCGAGAAGTCGGCCGCAGCCAGCCGCCCGAGCCGGTCATAGGTATAGTAGTAGCGGTCGTAGTGTCCGTAGGAATCGGTGATCTTCGCCGACACGCGTCCGGTGTATGATGGCGTGGCACCGGTGGCATAGAGCAGCTGCTGTCCGAGGAAACCGCAGTGCCAGCCGGTGATCCATCCGTCCATGTCGTAGGCTGCAGGCAAACCAATATTGTTATAATCCCATATGTTCATCAGTTGAAAGTAGGGACATTACGAAGATCGGAATAGTTTAGATTATATCCTTTATACTTATTCAGGAAATCAACATTTACCCGATCAATTATTTGCCATAATTTAATAAACGCTTCGGAATAATGATAAATATCACATTCGTCGCGTGGTTGGACAAGTATAAGTTTGTTAATCTTTTTTCTACCATAGTATATCGTTATCTCAAGAAATGGATAATCGCAATAAAGTATGTTGTCGGCTTTTGTCTTGGATATTATGATCGGATATTTTCTGGCAATAAAAATATTATATAGCCCGTCAAGGATCTTTTCTGTAGCGGAAGCAGTAAGAAAACCTTTTTTAGAAGAGTCATATTTTTTATAAACAATTCCACGATTGTTTTTTAGTTTGATAACACACTCCGGGCCTGTCGCGTAGAGTACGCGCAATTCGCACGAATCGATTTTTACTTCCGACCGGCATATAGGCGATTGCATGATGCACAGAAGCAAAAGCGCAAGTTTAAGGATACTACTTTCCATATTTTATAACATATCTATAATATAGTGATCTATATAGTTTATCAACTGTTTTCCTACCAGTTTCTTTAGTTGTATATTCTAACAACTCGTTAAGAATGAATCTCTTATATCTATCTGTTGCTTTATTCCACAACATTTTAAAATTTATGACATTTTTATATGCTAATCTATGGGATCTATATTTATTACGAACGTGCTTCATTCCATGCGAATACCACTCATGGACAATTATACTCAAAGCAATGTTCTCCACAGTACTTTCATAATCATATCCACCTGTACCAATTATTTTAGGTTTAATATCAGGTCTATTTGGATAAAATTCCGTGGCCCAGGATGCCATATCAGCATTTTGAAATCCGATTTTCCCTCCATTAATTGAAGACATGGAAAATATTTCATCATAAACATGTGTCCCTTCAAATTGAGATGCCACATGTGTCCACAACTTAGAATGTGCCTCGTGCGTCATATTCACTTTATTTGATTTTCGTGCTACATCGTAAGTGATTAAATAATCACCCAGATGGTTTTGAAGATCGGAGAGCGAATATTTGGTTGGATCAATTTTTTCGGTTCCAGTGTAAATCATTATCATTCCTGTAAACCCTTCTGAGGTACACCCTAAAAAATTCCCGGCCATATCATACACCGGATTTTCGCCGGTTGGGTCGATAAGGTTTA
>CAJJOX010000132.1 GCA_905193485.1 uncultured Porphyromonadaceae bacterium
GGGATACTTCTTAATGAAAAGTGCCTTGCAGTATTTACTCTCGTCCTCAAAATGGATACATTCGCAGGTTATCGTTGATGATGATGTGGATCAGGATGCAAAAGTTCTTCCTCTTATAATACAGCCGTTTGTTGAAAATGCCTTTGTGCATGGTCTGGAGTCAAGTGAGGACGGTGGAAATCTTACAGTGCATGTGAGCCGTGACATGGGAGTCATCGTCGTGACAATAGAGGATGACGGTGTCGGAATGGACTTTGTCAGCGTCATTGCTTCACCGGCTAATGCCCCGAAGACGATATTGGCATCTGTCTTCACCGATGAAAACGGCAAGTTCCAAATGTTGGTCAGCAGCGAGTGTGATAGCCTTATTCTCAAAGCGTCAAGTGTCGAGATTGCTCCGGCACAGATTACCGTGCCTAACCGTTCCGGTAGCTATGAAATCATTGTAGATAACCGCGTTATTGAACTTAAAGAGGTTGTTGTCAAGTCAAAGAAAATCTACTCGCAAGGCGACACAATCAACTATAATGTCGGCTCATTCCTTTCGCAGACAGACCAGTCGATCGCAGACGTATTGAAAAAGATGCCTGGCATATCTGTGTCGGACGCCGGACAAATCTCATATCAGGGCAAGCCGATTAAGAATTTGTATATAGAGGGTCTTGACCTTATGAAAGGACATTACGGCATAGCCACCAACAACATCGACCCCAATAACATCGCTACCGTGCAAGTGCTCGAAAACCATCAGGACATCAAGGCGCTCAAAGGGCTTCGCCCCGAGGAACAGGCGTCTATTAACCTGCGGCTCAAAGAGGGTGTCAAAGGCGTATTCAATCTCATAGCCACACTCGGAGGCGGCTATAGCGATGAAGGATTGTGGAACAATTCGGCTATCGCCACATATTTTCGTCGCGATAGCCAATTCCTTGTCACTTATAAGGGCAACAACACCGGCGAGGATTTGTCGCAGGAACTTTATTCCTTCGACAACGATTATTCGCGCACGAGCAATATATCGTCGATCTCCATGCCGTCGGCTCCCGGAATTGACAAAATGTTCTATTACTTCAACCGATCTCACAATGCTACGTTCAACAATATCTATCGTGTAGGCCGCTCGGGTGAGTTCGGCATAAACGCCGCTTATCTAAACGACCGAGATACGCGTAGCAGCAGCGCATCGATGACCAATTTTCTGCCTGACGGCGGTCAGAACATCGTAGACGAGGTAATGCGAGGCACCGCCCGTATGCAGAAAGCATACGGCGACCTTACCTATCTGAACAATGGCGACGAGAATTATCTCAAGGAACAACTAAAATTCGACTGGAGCAAGAGTGACGCTGACAGCCGTATTCTTGCCGGTGATGAAGACATAGTGCAGATTGGAAAGACCTACCGCCTACTGAATAAATTTCACATGACGCATCGTAATTCAGAGGATCGTGGGTTTGAAATATCTTCTCTTGTCAATCTCGAAAAACGGCCTCACAGCCTTTACGTATCGCCAAATCTTTTCCCTGATATGATAATGGGCGATATGCTTTATCAGCATGTCGATTACCGCAATATATCCACCGAGAACAGCGCGGGATTATTGTCGGCTCTTAAAATCGGAAACTTCACACTTCATCCGTCCGCAATCGTGAACTATCATCACAATGCGCTCGAGAGCCGACTTGATGCAATGCGCAATGACCTTACACTTGACTACCTCGACGCCGGTCTCAGAGCCGAAATAATGTTCAATATCAGAAAGTTCCATGCTTCGCTCTATATGCCGATGAAATACCGATTATTCCGACTTGACAATAGGATCGACGGCATCATTACCGATAAAAACCGCTTTCGTGTGGAACCGTCCTTAAACTTGACATATAAAGTCAACAGCAGCCATAATATCAATGCTTCCGCCGCTCTGAATTATATGACACCCTCTATCGAGACATTATACTCAGGCTACATTTTGACTTCTTACCGCCAACTGTCGGCTTACGATGTAGCCGGTCTGTATGAGGGAATGAATCAGAACTATTCACTGAAATATGATTTCAAGAATATTCTCTCAATGAGTTTCGCCGGAGCGGAAGTCGCATGGTACAGGCAGTCGCCCGATGTCCTTTACGGTTCTTACTATGACGGCATCGTGCAGCATACCATAAGCCGCCGCACATCTGAGAACAGCAATATGCTATCAGCCAAAGTCCATGCAAGTCAGGGCTTCGACTGGCGACGGCTCAAAATAGGCGCCTCCATCACATATTCCTATTACGACAGCCCGCTGCTTGTTCAAAACGATGTGTTGCGATATACCGGCAACAGCCTCGGAGTCAACGCCGACATCAGCCTTACGCCTTTCAAATGGTTGGCTGTGTCATATCAGGGCAATTACTCACAGTCGGCCACACAGCCGAAAAGAGGTGAGCGATTTCCGTGGCTACGCGCCGTAAGCAACAAGGGTACTCTTGATTTTACAATTCCCGGAGGCGTTACTCTCTCGACATCGCTCTATCATTACTACAATAATTTCAATGACGGCGACCGTTCTTTCCTCCTTCTCAACGCCGAGGCAAAATATTCCATCAAGCGTTTCAGTTTCACGCTGTCATGCGACAATCTGCTCAATCGCAAAACTTATGTATACTCCAACCTTTCGGCTCTCACCGAGTCAAGAGCGATTTACAACATACGTCCCCGCAGCATACTGCTAAAGATAAGATTCAGAATTTTATAAACACCATAGAAAATGAAACAAATAATCACACTACTCTGTGTGCTCATCCCGATAACGGGATTTGCCCAAGAAACCACATGCTCCCGTATTATTGACAAGGCTGAGCCTGTCGATACGGCAAAGTTCAATGTAACTTACACATTAAAATACAAATCGCATCCCGATGTGCAGAATTACTATGATGATGTCAGGATTGTGCAGATAGGACGACGCTGTATCAAGGACTACAGCGATATTATCAACCACTTTGATTCGTTAGCAACCGAACAGATTCGGCGCGGAGCTGACTCATATTCAAATGTCTCAGGCAATCCCTGGCCTTTGGAGATTGTCCGTCCTGTTCGCGGCACGGTTGCGGACTTGAAATACCGTCTGCCAGTATCTCCATTTCTTGTATATTCTGATTCTATTCCTACCCTTGAATGGGATTTCAGCAGTGAGGATAATGATACTATCATGGGATATGAATGTCGTAAAGCAATCACTGAATTTGCAGGACGCCAATATACAGCATGGTTTGCACCTGAAATACCTCTGCCTTTCGGACCATATAAGTTCGGAGGTCTGCCCGGTCTGATTCTGAAAATCGAGGACGTAGAACGACAATTTGTTTGGGAAGCTATCGGCTTCCAACGTACAAATGTTCCGATAATGGAATATACTTATCAAGACGGCAACGACAAAAAATGCTCAGTGTCAGATGTTAAGAAAACCCTTGTCCGCTATTTCAATTCACCTGTCGGTTTCTTGATCGCATCCATGGGCGGAGACGGCAGCAGAGTCTATATCGTCGGCAAAGACGGCAAAAAAATGGACAATAGCGAAGCATCTAAAATATCCATACCATACAAGCCTCTCGAAATAAAATGAAGAAGTTACATATAATGATACTTCCCCTGATAATATCAGGAGGTGCCAACGTTCAGACCCCTACACTTTCCACAAATTTTGATATTATCGGAGGCAACTTACCCGCTATACGTCATATGATCGATATGAAAGTGTGTGGAGATACATTGTTGTTTACCTATGAAGGTGAAGATGGTCACGGACAAAGATTACTTCGGCGTGCGGTCATTGATTGTAAAAATAATACACTCGCAGTAAGTCCCGATATGGGAAAACGAAACGATGGTTATTATGCATCATATATGCCTTATCCCTTCATAGCCGATGACAGCACAATCCGGATAGTAAGTCAGGATGACTGTGATATTTATACCATAGAGAACGACACCGCATTTGTCAGGTCAAAACAATATCTCATGACAGGGAACAATACCGTGCCTTTCCCTATATCGCAGTATGTGCAGGACGTATTTATGACCGCGCCAGATAATTATGTTTTTATCGGCAGGGAACCAAAGGGAGGCCGACAGTATGCGATGAAAGCGGATTTGACAACAGCAAAAATAGACACCATCCGTCAAATCAACATATCGCCGGAGTTACAGTCATGGATGCCTAATGCCGGCGAACTGGCGTACTCAGGAAAACATTGCAGATTGGCATTTGCCTACAAGTTTCATCCGGCTATTGAAATATTCGGGCTTGACGGTAGCGCGATCAAGATGATTAAGATATGCGACGATACGTTTGATCCAAAGACGCTTTGCAATGCAGATTTTGAGATGTATAATCCAGTTCATTTTGCTGACATCTCCACTACTGCGGACTTTATATACGCCCTCTATAAAGGTGTGGAAGACAATGATGCGGACAAATCTATAATCTATCAGATAGATTGGAACGGAAATATCTTCCGAGCATATTTCCTAACCGCAGATTTACAGAATATAGCGGCATACAATAACGATTTACTGATCGGTTGGGATGGGAAAAGATTCATTATCGTGACGCCGCAAATCTGACAAAGATAAATTGAGCTATGCTACAATACATTTAGAGCCGGCCTCATTTATCATGGCCGGCTCTAAGTGTATGATATGTAATGTTTGTGGCTTTACTATTCAGGACTTGCCGATGTGAGGTTGATTTTAGCTGACTTAAGGCCGGGAGCAGTTGCAATAAATTCAATATTTCCCGGTTTTTCGTCTGTTTTCACAATTGCGGTAAGCTGACCATGGAATGTAGTCATTTCAGGTTTTTGGAATGACTCAAGCGATGCGGGATCTCCGTTGGCAACGGCATGGAACGATCCGGCGCCTTTTACTTTAAACCTGATTTTCTTAGCGGCATCAGGGCAAAGATTGCCATCCTTATCCACTACTTTGACATTGATAAATGAAAGGTCGCGACCATCGGCTGTCAATTGGGAACGATCGGCCGACAGCTCTATATGGTGGGGGACGCCGGCGGTATGTATCTCTTTAGTTGCGACCGGATTGCCGGACTCGTCATAAGCGACCACCTTCACAATGCCCGGTTCATATTTTGTGTCCATCCACATGAGGCGGTAACGTTTCTGACGTTCGAAACTCTTCTGTGCAGCCTCCGTGTAGCTGCTGTCAATGCCTATTGAAGTGTCTTTTTTACGACGACCTTGACTTACACCATTTATAAATAGCTCCGCTTCCGGATAATTGGTGTAGACAAACACCGGTGTCGTTTCGCCTTCCCGACCAGGCCACGTCCAATGTGGCAGAATGTGAAGCGTTTCTTCTTCGGGACGCCAATGACTGCGATAAAGATAATATCGGTCCTTTGGTATGCCTGCAAGATCGATAATGCCGAAAAGAGAGCTATGGCTGGGCCAGTTAGTGTAATACGGCGTAGGTTCTCCAAGATAGTCGAAGCCGGTCCATACAAATTCGCCAATGCAATAGGGCAGATCGTCATGTTGTATGAAATCGTCTTCGGGAAGATTTGACCATCCGCAATGCTCCACATCATAGCTCGAGCTTTGATGATCGTCATATACCGCCATGGCCTTGCGTTCGACAGGGAATTTATATACACCACGTGACGAAACTGTAGATGCCGTTTCGCTTCCGAGCACTATTTGCTGAGGGAGTTTCTGATAAGCTTCAGGATACTTGAATGGCCGATAGTTGAACCCGGCGACGTCCATTATCGCAGCGAAATTGTTGTTTAGAACAGCATCCGGGCCATCCATGCCTTGAGTTACAGGTCGCGTAGGGTCTTCCCGATGGGCGATGTTCTGAAGATAATAAGCTGTCTTGCAATCGCCTTCATGCCATTGTTCCGACACTTCGTTACCGATGCACCACATAACAATCGAAGGATTGTTCCGATAATGACGTATCAGGTTAGTAAGATCTTTTTCAGCCCATTCGTCAAAAAGCAGATTGTAGCCGTTTTTGCATTTCGGCTTGCGCCATTCATCAAAACTTTCGGCCATAACCATCATACCCATTTCATCGCAGGCTTTGATAAGCTCCGGAGCCGGCATATTGTGCGATGTGCGGATAGCGTTGCACCCCATATCTTTTAATATGCGTATCTGTCGCCGGATGGCTGCATCATTTACAGCCATACCAAGTGGCCCAAGGTCGGAGTGATTGCAAACACCCTTGAAATTGGTTCGTTTCCCGTTGAGATAGAAACCGTCATTAGGACGCACTTCAATGGTGCGAATTCCAAAAGTGGTGGAATATTCGTCTTTGACGGTATTTCCGTCGGAGAGCGTTGACACGGCAGTATAGAGCACTGGTGAGTCGGGGCTCCATAGTTGCGGGTTGTCAATGGAGATCTTTTGCTCCACCTCGTTGCCTTCGTTGGCCAAAACGCGAAGATCGGAGATCGGTGTTGTAGCTTGT
>CAJJOX010000133.1 GCA_905193485.1 uncultured Porphyromonadaceae bacterium
ATTCGGTCAATGTGCCCGTGATCATCCTCTCTCAGAAATCATCCGAAGACGATGTCGTCGAAGGTCTGGATGCCGGAGCCGACGATTATATATCCAAGCCTTTTTCTTCGCGCGAACTGATAGCGCGGGTGCGCTCCGTCATACGTCGCCGGCGCATGATGGGCATACGTCGCGTAGCCAACGTGGTCCGTGTCGACGGTCTTGTGCTCGACCTTAATGCCGGACGCGTCACAATCGACGGCGAGCCAATTGCTCTCACACGCACTGAATATCTCATCCTGGCGATGTTCTTGCGCAACCGCAACATATTCTTCGAGCGTGTCGAAATACGTCATGAAGCCTGGGAAGACGAAAACGGAGTTTCCGATCGGGCCGTCGACACCAACATATCGCGTCTTCGCAAAAAATTGGGCGACTATGGACGCAACATCATCAACCGTCAGGGATTCGGCTATGGCTTTGTTGATTGAGCCCTTACCTCCTTCTTTTTCCTCATGCATTCACGAAGCCGGATGCGATGAGGCCGGTCGCGGTTCTTTGGCCGGACCCGTTTGTGCCGCCGCCGTCATTTTGCCCGAAGGTTTTTCGCATCCTTGGCTCAACGATTCGAAAAAACTCACCCGGCGTCGTCGCGAACTTCTGCGTCCGATTATCGAATCTGAAGCCGTTGCATGGGCGGTGGCGATGGTTGACAATACTGAAATCGACACGATAAACATTCTCAACGCATCCATTCTGGCGATGCATCGGGCGCTCGATGCCTTGACAGTGCGGCCTCAGGCTATAATTGTCGATGGAAACCGGTTTAAGCCTTACGGCGACATTCCTTGGCAGACTTTCGGAAAAGGCGACGGACGTTTCGGAAACATAGCGGCCGCTTCGATTCTTGCCAAAACACATCGTGACGAACTGATGGCACGCCTCCACGAACAATATCCCGTCTATGGATGGAATGTCAACAAAGGCTATCCTACGGCGGATCATCGGGCCGCAATCGTGGCTCACGGGCCGTCGCCCTATCACCGCATGACATTCAGGCTCATCGACCGTCAGCTCACCCTCTTCTGACGGTCAGGAAAATTGCATGAATTCAACACCGGTGCAACTCACGCGCATGAGCGTGTTGACGCCAAGCACCAGCGGCATCGCTTCGCCGCCGTGCCCTACAGGCACGTCAAAAGCTGTAGGATAGTCATATTCTTCAACCATATCGCGTATCATCGATTGCATCGATTCGTGATTTATGTCGGCGTTCCAGTTGGTGAACGATCCCACGAGCAATCCGGCCAGACGGGGCAGCACACCCGACAGGCGAAGCTGACAGAGCATCCGTTCCACCTTGTAGACCGGTTCTGATATATCTTCGATGAGGAGGATACTGCCGGGGCGAAGTGTGTCAAAACGAGTTCCTGTGAGAGCTGACAGCACCGACAGATTGCCCCCGGTCAGTGTGGCATGCGCTTCGCCTTGTCGGTTAAAGGCATGAGGTGCGAAATGATAGTGTGGCATCTCACCGAAAAGTATGTCTGTCAGCGCATTCGCATACGGATTGTGGCCGTCGTTGACGCTTATGTGTTTGGCCATCGGGCCATGGATGCTTGCTATGCCGTGGCGGTTCATCAGGGCGTGAAGCACGCATATGTCGCTGAATCCCACAAGCCATTTTGCGTTTTCGCGCAGATTCATGCTGTCGAGCCTGTCGAGAAGATGCACCGCTCCATAGCCTCCGCGTGAGCAAATGACGGCACGGATACCCGGATCTGTCCACACACGTATAAAATCGTTCAGACGTTCGGTCTGTGTGCCGCTGAACGACCCGCAATTGCTGTAGACCATCGGTGAAAGTTCAGCTTGCAGGTCATGGGCGGCAAGAACTCTGGCGGCAGCTTCACAGTCTGCGGTGCGGGCTCGGCCTGCCGGACATATGATGGCCACGCGGTCGCCAGGTTGCAGCGGAGAGGGAATGATAAGATTGGGCTTGATGGTTGTCATTGGCTGAGTATGGTGCCGTTGTCGGTCACTGTCATTTCCATGGGAGCGCCGATGATGAGCGGAATATTGACACGTTCGTGTCCGACGGGCACTCCGAATGCAACCGGATAGCCGTAGTCTGAAACCATATCGCGGATCATGGTTTCCGTGTCGCTGAAGTCTTCATCGGTCTTCATGTCGCTGAAACTTCCTACGATGAGTCCAGAAAGATTGCCGAGAATGCCGCTGAGTTTGAGTCTGTAGAGCTGGCGTTGTATTTTGTAGACGGGTTCCGACACATCTTCAATAAATAGAATTGTCCCGCGGCGGAATTCATCGAATGGTGTGGCTGCGAGGCCTTCCAGAACAGCCAGATTGCCCCCGGTCAGTGTGGCCGTGACACTGCCGTTGCGGTTATATTTGTGACGGTCGATTTCATATCTGGCATGCGAGCCTTTCAACAATGCGAAAAGTGCCTGACATGAAGGACTTGGTTCGCCGTCATGATATTTTATGTTTATGCCCATGGGGCCGTGAATACTTGCTATGCCCTTTGAGAGCAGCAGGGCCTGAAGGGCGGAAATGTCGCTGAACCCCACGAGCCATTTTACGTTGTCACGCAGCGGAAGATGGCTGAGGCTGTCAAGAAGATGTACCGATCCGTAGCCCCCGCGCGAGCATATCACCGCTTTCACCTCGGGATTGAGCAGCGCTTCCTTCAGATCTGATAGACGCTCCTCTTCCGACCCCGAATAACTGCCGTGGCGCCCTCTTGCATGCCTGCCGGTAGTCACTCTGAATCCCATATTTTCGATGATCGATTCAATAGACGCGAAATCCAGCTTTTTCGTCTGGCCTGCCGGAGAAACAATGGCGATGAGGTCACCTTCGCGAAGCGGAGGCGGCACGATGGTTCCGTCGCCTTGAAATGAAGACTTTTGGTCCGACAGAATTATGGTCACGCGATTGTCGGTCAGGGTGTCGGCGATCACATTGGCCTCACCCGCGTGTGCAGATGTGACCGACAGAAGCAATGTAAGGAAATGGACGATTCTCATGAATTTTAGGTTACACTGACATTTATGCCGTGGGCGCGTATTTTTTCGGCTATAGCCTGAAGCTCGTCGTGTTCCACTTTTTGCAGATGTTCGGCTGGCGTTTTGCGGTCTATAGAGTAGAGCATCACTTGACGCGGGCAGATCCGCTTATAGGCTGCGATCAGTGCGTCGATCTCTTCGTCGGTGGTGTTGTCGATCGTTTTTCCTTCATATTCGCCGCGCAGCATCATGGTCTGCACGATGCAGGCGTGTCCGAATCCGGCTATCTGTCCGATCACTTTTTCCGCGTTGAAGTCCCGGCGGTTGGGGCGGTCTATCTGACGGATGGTTTTGTCAATTGCCGAGTCGAGTTTGAGTATATTGTTGTCGACACTACGCAATGCACGGCTCACACCCGGCCGGTCGAGGCAGGTTGAATTGCATAATACGCTTATTTTCACTTCCGGATAATAGCGGTCGCGAAGTGTGATCGTATCGCCGATTATCTCTTCAAACTGCGGGTGCATCGTGGGTTCGCCGTTTCCAGAAAAAGTGATCACGTCGAGTTTTTGACCCGACGATTTCATGGCTGATAGTTTTTCTTCAAGAAGCCGCCTCACATCGTCGCGCGATGGCAGCCCTGTCGTGCCCGGTCCCTGTGCGTTGAATCCCGCCTCGCAATAGAGGCAGTCGAAGGTGCATGCTTTGCCGTCGCGCGGCGACAGGTTCACGCCGAGCGACGAGCCGAGCCGTCGCGAATGGATTGGTCCGAATATGGTTTCATGAAACAGGACGGTCTGCATGATTTATCGCTTTGTTACGTTCACTTTCATTGTAGGCGGAAGAGTGTCGTTGCGTTCGGCGACAGCATCGATCACCTCATGGGCCAGATGCATGAAAGCCATTCCCGTGACGGAATCGGCCAACGCTATAGGCTCGCCTCCGTCGCCTCCGTCGCATATCGACCCCACGATTGGTATCTGCGCCAGCAGACGCACGTGAAGTTCTTCGGCCAGACGCACGGCGCCCTCACGCCCGAAGATATAATAGCGTTCGTCAGGATGTTTTTCAGGAGTGAACCATGCCATGTTTTCTACAAGGCCAAGCACCGGCACGTTGACTTTCTCGCCTGTGAACATCGCTATGCCTTTGCGGGCATCGGCCAGTGCAACTTCCTGCGGGGTGCTCACAACCACAACACCTGTCAGGGCAAGCGTCTGCACGAGGGTCAGATGAATGTCGCTCGTGCCCGGTGGCATGTCGATGAGAAAATAATCGAGATCTCCCCAGTCCGCTTCCTCGATGAGCTGTCGCAGTGCGTTCGAAGCCATTGAGCCGCGCCACAGCACAGGCGAATTTTTGTCGACAAGAAAACCGATCGACAGCACTTTCACACCGTAGCGTTCGGCCGGTATGATGAGCTGGCGTCCGTCAACTTCGTGCATGTAAAGCGATTCGTCTTCAAGACCGAACATTTTTGGCACCGACGGCCCGAAGATGTCGGCATCGAGCAGTCCCACTTTATAGCCTTCACGTGCCAGAGCGACTGCGAGGTTGCTCGCCACGGTGCTCTTGCCCACGCCGCCTTTGCCCGACGATATGCCTATGATGTTTTTCACACCCGGAAGCGCGGGGCGCTTTTCCGGTGCCGTAGAGGCATATTGTGATTTGACTGTCACTTCCACTTCGGGCGATATTGACTGGTGGATAGCGGCTTCGGCCGATTTCATAAGTGAGCGTGCGAATGGATCGGTCGATTTCGGAAAGATTATGGAGAAGCTTACCTTTGATCCGTCGATCCTGATGTCGTCGGCGAGCATTCCGTCGGTCACGATGTCGCGGCCCGTGCCCGGATAGCGCACGTTTTTAAGTGCGTCGATTATAAGCTGGGGATATAAACGTTCCATACTGTTTTCTGAAAAGATTATTTCTTGTATGTTGTCTTAGGTTTACAAAGTTCGGGACACTGAAGTTCACCGCGTGAAAAACTGCGGTAGGTGTCGTGCTCTATATCCACGTCGGGTTCGTGAAGTTCCGTAGCTTGATCAAGCGGAAATCGCAGATACTTTATGGTGAGGCCGCGGTCGAGCCATTGCTGCTCGTAATATGTGCGGATGCTTAGGATATCGTCGACGAGCTCCGAAGCATATAGGTTGTCGGTGTCGGCGTCCGGGGTTATGCCGTTTTCGCGGCACATGATCGATGTATAGGTGTAGAGAAACGGGCTGTCGGTCTTGAGATTGATGCGGCCTCCGTCGCGTAGCACTTTGCGGTACAATTCAAGAAAGCGGGTGGAGGTTAGGCGTTTGCGCACTTTTTTCATCTGCGGATCGGGAAACGTTATCCAGATCTCGTCGATCTCTTCTGCCGAGAAAAAATAAGGCAGCAGTTCGATGTCCGTACGCACAAACGCCACATTTTTCATGCCTGTGTCGGTTGCCTGACGGGCGCCGGTCCACATGCGGGCGCCCTTGATGTCGATGCCTATATAGTTGCGATTCGGATCGGCCGCGGCCAGTCCTACGGTATATTCGCCTTTTCCGCAGCCAAGTTCCAGTACGATCGGATTGTTATTTTTGAAAAAATCCTCATGCCAGCGTCCCCGCATCGGGAAGCCCGCTTTCTGCAGTTCGGCCCATGGATACTGAAAAACGATATCCATTCGCTCCATCTCATCAAACTTTTTCAGCTTATTTTTGCCCATGTTCAGTCTTTCATATATATCTGCAAATTTAACGAAATTTCTCCATAGTCGATTATCCATTCGCTCAATCCCTTGCCAAAGGTGCGCACTCTGTCATTTTTTAACACTTCCAAAGGTGCGCACTCTATGTTAATTTAACACTTACAAAGGTGCGCATTGCAGAAAATTTTTATATCTTTGCCTGCAAATCAGACAATTGATAGTTTACAGCCATGATATTTAAAAGAAAGATCTACTACAAGCTCCTCGACTGGAAGAAAAGTGCCCTTGGCAGCAAGGCTCTTTTGATTGAAGGTGCTCGACGTATAGGCAAATCAACCATTTGCCGCGAGTTCGGAAAAAACGAATATAAAAGCTTGTTGTTCATTGATTTCACCATAGCGTCAAGCACCGTCAGGAATGCTTTTGAAAATAATTTAAATGATCTCGATGCTTTCTTCATGATTCTGTCAGCCGAATATGGAGTCACGCTGCATGAGCGGGAATCGCTGATAGTGTTTGATGAAATCCAGCAATTTCCACCTGCACGTCAGGCAATCAAATATCTGGTGGCCGACGGACGTTACGACTATATCGAAACCGGTTCACTTATTTCCATAAAGGAAAATGTGAAGGATATTACCCTTCCGTCGGAAGAGCGG
>CAJJOX010000134.1 GCA_905193485.1 uncultured Porphyromonadaceae bacterium
TATTTCCGTCCTCATCCCAACCGCCCACCATGCCAACATGGTTATCTTCGGGGTAAAAGACAAGATCTCCCGGCTGTGCGTCCTCCCATAAGATTGGGGTGCAGTAGGTATGCTGCATCATCGCTCCGCCCCCGTGACCGACGATGTAGTCCCCGCCTGTGGCGTTGTAAAATACCCAGTCCACGAATCCGCTGCAATCCAGTCCGTAGGGTCGATAGGTTCCGGTGGTGGAGCTGCCTGCCGCCGTGACCTGCCGCAGTTCGCCCCAGCGACTGTCCCAGCCAAGTACCAGTGATTTTCCTCCCCAAAAATAATTCACCTTGCCGACAAGAGAACAGGCGGTGCGTACCACCCCCCCCCGCCCCCGGGGGGGGGGCGGCCGCGACTCCCCCGCGGCTATCCTTGCCGCGGCTCTTGACGCCCGCGTGCTTGAAATCTGGACCGACGTCGACGGTTTCATGACCGCCGACCCACGCGTCATCGAAAACACATATGTCATCGACCACCTCTCATTCATCGAGGCGATGGAACTTTGCAATTTCGGCGCCAAGGTAATCTACCCCCCGACTATCTACCCGGTGTTTCACAAAAACATCCCCATCTACATCAAAAACACCTTCAACCCCTCGGCGCCGGGCACCTGCATCAGCGAACAGCGCCCTTCGCCCGAAGGAAAAGACATCAAAGGCATCTCCTCGATCAACGACACATGCCTCATCACCGTGTCTGGACTCTGCATGGTAGGGGTCATCGGTGTCAACGCACGCATCTTCAATGCTCTTGCCCGTCAGGGGGTCAGCGTATTCCTCGTGTCGCAGGCTTCAAGCGAAAACACCACTTCATTCGCAGTGCGTAACGCCGACGCCGAACGCGCCGTTGCCGCCCTCGAAACCGAATTCATGGCTGAACTCCAGACCGGCGAGCTCAATCCGATGCAGGTCGAACACAATCTCGCCACCGTTGCTGTCGTCGGCGAAAACATGAAACAGTCCACCGGAGTCGCAGGCAAACTGTTCAACACTCTCGGCCGAAACGGCATCAACGTCATCGCTTGCGCACAGGGAGCCTCCGAAACCAACATATCATTCGTCATCGAGCTCAAAAATCAGAAAAAAGCCCTCAGCGTAATCCACGACAGTTTTTTCTTGTCTGACACTCAAGTGCTCAATCTTTTCATCGTCGGAATTGGCAACATTGGGTGTCACCTGCTCCAGCAGCTGGCCCGTCAGCAAGCAAATCTTTTGCAGCAGAAAGCACTGGAGCTAAAGGTCGTGGGCATTGCCAATTCCAAAAAAGTCCTTTTCAATCGCGACGGCATCGACCTGAGCGATTATTCATCCCTTCTCCTCCATCAGGGCGTTCCCTCTTCGCCACGGGCGATCGCCGAAGGCATCATCGACATGAACATCTTCAACTCCGTGTTTGTCGATTGCACCTCATCTCCGGAAATCTCCGATCTCTATCTCGACCTCCTCGCCAATAATATCAACGTTGTCACCGCAAGCAAAATCGCGGCTTCAGGTCCTTACGGCCACTACCGTCTGCTCAAACAGACCGCCCGGAAAAAAGATGTCAGATACCTGTTTGAAACCAACGTCGGAGCCGGGCTTCCCATAATCGGAACCATCAACAACCTCATCAACAGCGGCGACCGAATTCTTCGCATCGAAGCCGTCGTTTCAGGCACACTCAACTACATTTTCAGCAACATCAGCTCCGAGATTCCCCTTAGCCGGGCAATTGCCGACGCCCGCGACGCCGGCTACAGCGAACCCGATCCACGCATCGATCTCAGCGGCATTGATGTCATTCGCAAGCTTGTCATCCTCAGTCGTGAAGCCGGCTATGCCATCGAGCAGGACGATGTCAAGGCGACCCCGATCCTCCCCGACAGCCTCTTCAGTGGCTCGATCGACAGCTTCATGCAGGCGCTCACGCCGATCGATGTCGAGATGGAGCGCCGCCGCTCCGAAGCCGAAGCGCGCGGATGCCGTCTGCGTTACGTTGCCCGCCTTGATGAAGGTAAGGCGTCCGTCGGGCTTGAGGAAGTCGACAGCTCTCACCCCTTCTTCAATCTCGAAGGCAGCAACAACGTGATTCTCATCACAACCGAACGCTACAAAGAATATCCCATGGTCATCAAAGGCTACGGAGCCGGTGCCGCAGTCACCGCCGCCGGCGTTTTCGCCGACATCTACAGCATCGCCAACATCAGCTGAACCGACCGGATCATTTTGCCGTTATCTATGCATCACGGCTCCTCCACATATAATAGATCATGTATATAGCCTCTCAAAAGCGCAAAGAAAACATCGCCGAATATCTTCTCTACATGTGGCAGATTGAAGATATCATTCGCGCCAACGATCTCGACATCGACCGCATTCAGGCCAATGTCATCGACCGTTACCCCGACCTCACGCCCGAACAACGCACCGAGATGCGCCAATGGTATGAATCGCTCATCGACATGATGCGTAGCGAAAACGTCGTCAATAAAGGACATCTCCGGATCAACCGCAACACACTCTCGGCTCTTGCCGATCTTCATCAGAAATTACTTAAAGATCCGCGTTTCGCCGACTATTCTTCTGAATTTTACCGCACACTGCCTTTTATTGTCGAGCTGCGTGCAAAAGCCGGAGAAGACAAAGCTGGAGAAATCGAAACATGCTTCAACGCCCTCTACGCCATCCTCCTCATGCGCCTCAGCCACCGGGAAATCACTCCGGAAACACAAAACGCCATCACTCAGATCTCGAAATTCATCGCCTCGCTCGCCCGCAACTTCCGCCTCGACGAGAACGACAAGCTGTTCGACAACGGCCATTGACACACCCCACACTCATCGCCTGACCAATTTTTTTCACAACAATTTTGCACGTTGTGTAACTTTCCACACATTTCTTGCGTCATATAATTGCAACTCCACAATTTTGTGGAATCCGATACATAGCACTCATCACAAATGAAAAGATTTTTCTCAGCCGCGGCACTCACATTCATCGTCACCGCATTTTGCCATGCCGCCGGCTATTCCGTCCGTGGAACCGTCGCCGACTCTATCGGCGAACCCGAAGCCTATGCAACAGTTCGCGTCTATCCGCACGCCGACACCGCTAAAGTAACAGCCCACGGCATTACCGCCGACGATGGATCATTCTCCCTCTCTCAAAACGCCCGGACAATATCTGCTCAAAATTATTTCTATCGGCCGCACTCCGGTCAGCCGCGGCTTCTCTGTTTCCGCACAGGCCCCCGTTGCCGATCTCGGCACGCTTACCGTCCGGGCCGACGATAAAATGCTCGACGAGGTCACCGTCACCGCCACCAAACCGCTCGTGACAAAAGAAATCGACCGCATCGGTTACGATGTCCAGGCCGACGACGACTCCAAAACCGCCACACTCGACGAGATGCTGCGACGGGTTCCGCTCGTCAGCGTCGACGCCGAAGGCAACATCACCGTCAAAGGATCTTCCAATTTCAAAATTTACAAAAACGGCCGTCCCAACAACTCTTTCACCCGCAACGCCAAAGATATCTTCAAGGCCATTCCGGCCTCGATGATCAAAAAAATCGAAGTGATCACCGACCCGGGGGCACGCGAGGATGCCGAGGGCGTCGGCGCGATTCTCAACATCATTACGCTCGAGTCCACAACCATGAAAGGTGTCACCGGCAACGTTTCTTTAAACTACGACACCCGCACCGGAGTTCCTACGCCTAACTTCTGGGGATCGACTCAGATCGACAAGGTGACACTTTCATTATATGCCGGCGGTCAATATATGAGCAAGAAACAGACCAAAAACAGCCAGCTCTCCGAAACAGTCTATGACGACTCCGGAAATACTCTCCGCAGCGAAGCCCGCTCGAAAAATCCCGGATGGATCACATGGTTCGGCCTCGACGGCAGCTACGAACTCGACTCCCTCAATCTCTTTACAGCCGAGTTCGGAGGCTACTACTACGATATCAACGTTCACTCCGACGGTTCAAATACGCTTATGGCTCCCGACGGATCAAAAATCTACAGCTACAACTCATCCACACGGCAGAATCCCTACCGTTATTTCGATATCAACGGCAACTTCAACTATCAGCACTCCACACACCGGCCGGGTGAGAATCTCACTCTCTCCTACATGATATCCACCACCAATCAGACCAACAACAGCTCGACACTTTACTCCGATATGGTCAATATGCCCGTTCCCTACACCGGCATCCTGTCCGATTTCAAACTCGACTTCATCGAGCACACGTTCCAGTTTGACTGGTGCAGACCCTTCGCCGGCATTCACACCTTGAATCTCGGTGCAAAATATATCTATCGCGACAACCACAGCCGCACCACACAGAACTATATCGACTACGACAACCAGCCGACTCTCGACTTCACACATCTCACTCACGTAGCGGCCGCCTACGCCGATTATCGCCTGCGCCTCGGCCGCTTCAGCCTCCGTGGCGGCCTGCGATATGAATTCTCCCGACTCAAGGCCGAATATGCCGACGGGAGCCATCCCTCTTTCGCAAGCAACCTCAGCGACTGGGTGCCAAACGCCGCCGTTTCATACGACATCAACGACGCCAACTCTATAAAACTGTCTTTCGGCACCCGCATCAACCGCCCCGGCATAAGCTACCTCAACCCGGCAGTCAGCTCCACCCCAAGCTCCGTATCGAAAGGCAACCCCGACCTCGGAAGTGCCCGCAACTCATCCCTGTCGCTCAACTATAGCCTCATCGGCCAAAAGATAAATGTCGATTTCACCGCTTCCTACGGCTTCACCGACAACGATATCGTTTCAGTCCAATACATCCGCGACGACATCATTTATTCCGATTATGCCAACGCCGGCCGAAACAAATCGTTTGACGGCGGACTCTTCGTGCAATGGACCGCCGGCAAAAAGACTACGGTCATGCTCAACGGCAACGCTTCCTACAACCACTATTCCAACCCGTCACTCGACATCGCCAACCGGGGATGGTCAGGCAGCGCGTTCATGCGCATCTCCCAGAAACTCCCCTGGAAACTGAGCGCCCAGTTAATGGGCTCGGTCTGGACCGGCGGAATCAACGGACTATACTCAAAATCATCGCCGGTAGGCATATCCGTTTTCGACTACGGTATCAGCCTTCAGCGGTCTTTCCTCAAAGAAGACCGGCTCACCGTACGCCTCAGCACTTGGGATCCGATTTATCCGTCACGCAACCGCTTCAAAAGCGAGTCTGTCAACATGGCCATGCGTCAGACCTTCTACTCCACACAATATAACACTTCCAGATTCCAGATATCCTTATCCTACCGCTTCGGATCCATCAACGCGCAAGTCAAGAAAACAGCGAAAACAATCGAGAACGACGACCTTACCGGACGAAAGATCGGAAACAATTGATGCCCGTTATGTGGATTATTCGCTACCTTTGCGGCATTGAATCATCATCACTGACGTTATGCTGACTGCTCTGCTTACCCTTCTGCTTCTGATCATATCCAACGTGTTCATGACCTTTGCCTGGTACGGGCATCTGAAGCTTTCCGCCTCCGGCGTCACTTCCAACTGGCCTCTCTACGGAATCATACTCCTGTCATGGGGCATAGCGCTTCTTGAATATTGTTTTCAGGTGCCCGCCAATCGCATCGGATTCGAGGGCAATGGCGGCCCGTTTTCCCTCATCCAGCTCAAGGTCATACAGGAAGTCATCACACTCACCGTATTCGTCATCTTCAGTTTCTGGGCTTTCGACGGCTTCGAAATACGCTGGAACCACATGCTCGCGTTCCTCCTGCTCATTGCCGCCGTTTATCTCGTATTCATGAAATAGGGTTCCCCGAACAATACCGCGTCGGATGAGGTTATAATAGCGGCTGTAACCTCTATCCGCTTATGAGAATTTCTATTTTTCTGGTTCTTGCCACTGCATCCGCGTATGTCGTTTCGGCTACCCGACCCGACACACTCGCTATGCAAATACCGGCACAATGGACCTACACATCCGAGTTCTATCAGACATCGCCGGCCGACGACAATTGGTGGCGAAGTTTCGACGACCCTTTGCTCGATTCGCTCATCAGCCGGGGCATTGACAACAATTTCAATGTCGCCATAGCGGCACGACGGATCAACATCGCACGGCAGGCAGTGCGTCAGGCCAAGACCGGCTACTATCCGCAGATCGACATCGGCGCCGGATGGTCGAAAACACGGCAGTCGGGCAACATCACTTCTCCGGCAGTCCCGCCTTCGACAACCGACTATTTCTCGGCCTCCATCGACATGGCCTGGGAGATTGACCTTTTCGGCCGCATCAATTCACAGGTCAGAGAGCGCAAAGCTC
>CAJJOX010000135.1 GCA_905193485.1 uncultured Porphyromonadaceae bacterium
CCCAACTGCTTCGGCTACGGATTCACGCGCCGCATACGTTTCCAGTCCTACGGCGGCGTGCAGCGCGTCATCGCAGCCCTGCTGCCGCAGTCGCCCGTGTCATTGACCATCATCCACGGCAATCCCCGGCGGCATCCCCGCTCGGTCTACGCGCAGATGCGGCGCCGCGCCCTCGACCCCTTCTCGCGCTTCCACCTCATCTCCCCGCTCGCCCCTGACGACGATCCGGCGCGCCTGCCACGGCCGCGGCGCATCCCACGCCCCGAAAAACCTCACCGCACACCGCCGGTCGAGGCCGCTCCGCCGCCCGAACCGGCACCCGCGGCCGCCACCTCCCCACCCGCGGCCGTCCGGTCACTGCGACTTGAAAGAGATCTCGTCGTCAGCGTCTATTAAGCGGCAGCTGCCCCCGCTCCCCAAAGGTAAACCGGCAGCAAGAGCCCATTGACATTATTATATCTTTCCTCCGGTCGGTTGTCCTGCCTGATGCACTTGTTGCCTGTCTTTTGCTTTTCAGATTTTTCTTTTCCGCGCTGAAAAATAATGTATTGATAATTTCGGGATTGTTGCAGAAATTCGTACTTTTGCACATTGAAAAGTATATCATTATCAATCGAACTTAACGAAATGACCGACTTGAAACAAATCAAGACCGCATTAATCTCTGTATATCATAAAGATGGTCTGGATAATATCTTATGTATGCTCCATGCCGATGGTGTGAAATTCCTCTCTACCGGCGGTACCAAATCTTTTATCGAATCGCTCGGCTATCCCTGTCAGGCTGTCGAGGATCTCACCACTTATCCCTCTATTCTTGGTGGACGCGTGAAGACGCTTCACCCCAAGGTGTTCGGAGGTATTCTCGCTCGTCGCGACAATGAAGGTGATTGTCAGCAGACCGCACAATATGAGATTCCCGAAATTGATCTGGTTATCGTTGATCTTTATCCTTTCGAGGATACGGTCGCAAGCGGTGCCGCCCATCCGGATATCATTGAAAAGATCGATATCGGCGGTATCTCGCTCATACGTGCCGGCGCTAAAAACTATAAGGATGTCGTCATCGTTGCCTCAAAGGCTCAATATGCTCCTCTTGCTGAGATGCTTGGTCGCAATGGAGCGAAATCGACGCTTGAAGATCGTCTTTTCTTTGCAAAAGAAGCTTTCAAGGTGTCATCGGGATACGATTCGGCAATATTCAATTATTTCGATAATTTCTGCTCTACTGCCCCCGATGCGCTCCGCGTGGCTCTTGACGACAAAAAGCAGTTGCGGTATGGCGAAAATCCTCACCAGCAGGGTGCTTTCTTCGGAAAATTCAATGAAATGTTCGAGCAGCTCCATGGCAAGGAGATTTCCTATAACAACCTTCTCGATATCGATGCGGCTGTAAGCCTGATCAAAGAATTCACATCACCCACATTTGCCATCCTCAAGCATAACAATGCCTGTGGCTGTGCCTCACGCCCCACTATGCTTCAGGCCTGGAAAGATGCTTTGGCCGGCGACCCTGTTTCTGCGTTCGGTGGTGTTCTTGTAGCCAATAGACCTATTGATAAAGAGGTCGCTGAAGAGATCAATAAGATTTTCTTTGAGGTGATAATCGCCCCGGATTTCACCCCCGAGGCTCTTGAAGTGCTGTTCGGTAAGAAAAACCGCATCGTGCTCCGGCAGCTCCGAGATCTTGACACTACAATGCAATTCCGTTCCGTTCTCAATGGCGCGCTCGTACAGCAACGCGATCTCGCAGTGGAAACAGCCGAATCGCTTACACCTGTCACTGACCGCTGCCCTGACGAACGTCAGATCAATGATTTGCTTTTTGCCAACAAAATTGTTAAGCATAGCAAGAGCAACGCGATCGTTCTTGCAAAAAACGATATGCTTCTCGCTTCGGGCGTAGGCCAGACTTCGCGTGTTGATGCCCTTAAACAGGCAATTGAAAAAGCACATGCCTTTGGTTTCGATCTCAATGGCGCTGTCATGGCTTCCGATGCTTTCTTCCCCTTCGGCGATTGCGTGGAGATTGCTCGGCAGGCCGGTGTGGATGCTGTTATTCAGCCCGGTGGTTCAATTCGCGATCAGGAAAGTATTGATTACTGCAACAAAGAAGGCATGGCTATGGTGAAAACCGGCATACGCCATTTCAAGCATTGACGTATTGCTGTGTTATTTCCTTTGGCGTTTACCTAAAACAACTACACTACTACAATAATTTTCAAAACAACACATAATCCAAATGGGACTTTTTTCCTTTAATAAAGAGATTGCGATTGACCTTGGCACGGCCAATACCATTATAATCCACAATGATAAGATTGTCATTGACGAACCTTCGATTGTCGCAATTGAAGTGCGCACCGGCAAGATGGTTGCCGTCGGCAAGGAGGCTCAGCAGATGCATGGAAAAGAAAACGAAAATATCCGCACGATACGTCCGCTTCGTCAGGGTGTCATTGCCGACTTCAATGCCGCCGAAATGATGATTCGCGGACTCGTCAGCAAAGCATGCTCCAAAAACCGTTGGTTCAATCCGTCGATGAGAATGGTCGTCGGAATTCCATCCGGATCCACTGAAGTCGAAATTCGCGCCGTGCGGGATTCTTCCGAACATGCCGGCGGCCGTGATGTCTATATGCTTTACGAACCGATGGCGGCGGCTCTCGGCATCGGAATTGATGTCGTTGCGCCGGAAGGCAATATGATCGTTGATATAGGCGGTGGTACGACTGAGATTGCCGTCATCTCTCTTGGCGGCATCGTTTCCAACAAGAGCATCCAGATTGCCGGCGATGACCTGACCAACGATATTCAGGAGCATATGCGCCGTGTTCACAACGTCCGCGTGGGTGAACGCACTGCCGAGCAGATCAAGATGAATGTCGGTTCTGCCCTTACCGATCTTGAAAATCCGCCGGCCGATTTTATAGTCCGCGGCCCGAACGTCATGACGGCTCTTCCTATGGAAGTACCCGTTTCATATCAGGAAATTTCACATTGTATCGAGAAATCGATTTCCAAAATCGAAACGGCTGTCCTTGCCGCCCTTGAGCAGACTCCTCCTGAACTCTACGCCGACATAGTCAAAAATGGCATTTATCTCGCCGGCGGTGGCGCCCTGCTCCGCGGTCTTGACAAACGTCTTACCGACAAAATCGGAATCCAGTTCCACATTGCCGAAGATCCGCTTCTCGCCGTGGCGAAAGGCACCGGTGTCGCGCTCAAAAACATCCACAATTTCTCGTTCCTGATTAGATAATCCTCATCTCACGGTCCGCGTTTTTGCTGATCAGACAATTGCAGAGTCGCCTCGCTCATCTCAGGTCGTGGCGGCTTGGCGCAATTAATGGATTCTCAGAGCCGCACAATGAACAATCTGCTCATTTTCTTTATCCGACTGCGTCCGTGGCTGCTGCTTTGCATCTACGTCGTGATCAGTTGCATCTTCCTTTTTCAATCCAATCCATACCAGCATTCGGTTTATCTTACATCTGCCAATGCGGTTACTTCTGGCATCTATGAGTTGTCAAATAATGTCACATCCTATTTCAATCTTCATCACATCAACGAAGATCTACATAGGCGTAATGCCCAGCTTGAAAAGGAAATGCTTGCCTTGAATGCCCGCTTGCAGTATTACGAGGAACTTGATTACGCCAAAAACGTCAGACCCGACTCTGTGTTGCAGCGTTATGATTTCATCATAGCCCACGTGATCAATAATACGGTTCATCGTGCACGCAACTATATCACCATCAACAAAGGATCTGCCGATGGCGTCCTCCCCGAGATGGGCGTTGTTGATCAGAATGGAATTGTCGGGAAAGTGGATGTGGTAGGCACTCATTCGGCAAGAATTATTTCACTGCTCAACGACAAACTCCGGATCTCATGCAAGGTAAAAGGCTCCCAACAGGCCGGATCGCTTGTATGGGACGGTATAGACAGTCGATATGCGCTTCTTACAGAGTTGCCCCGTCATTCCACTTTCAACAAGGGCGACACGATCATCACCAGTGGGTATTCGACTTCATTCCCCGGAGGTGTGCCTGTCGGCTTTGTCGAAGCCGAGATGAAGGACTACGATGATAATTTCTATACGTTGAAAGTGAGACTGTCGACAGATTTCTCTAAGCTGAGCACCGTGCGGCTTGTCGTTGACAATCTTGCCGATGAGCTTCGTGAAATTGAAAAAGATCCCGACGCTAAAGTTGACGATAGATAAAACCGATGACATTCCCGATTTCTGACCCATGAACAATATTGCTTTCATCTTCTGGTCAATAGCTTTGATTCTGCTTCAGGCCTTGGTGTTCAATCACGTTTGCTTGTTCGGTTATGCCGTCCCGTTTGTATTCCTCTATATTTTAGTCAAATTGCCGCTCAATATGTCGAAGGAATGGCTCTTTACCATTGCCTTTTTTATTGGACTCGTCATTGACATATTTTCAGATACTCTCGGCATGAACGCATTGGCATGCTCTCTGACAATGGCTCTGCGCCGACCTGTAATCCGACTCTATGTAGCACGTGAGGACGAACTCTCAGACCCTCGTCCGGGTTTGCGTTCGCTCGGCACGTTTACTTTCATAAAATTCGCTCTCTCCCTTTCGCTCATCTACTGCATCTTTATTTTCTTTATCGAGTCATTTTCCACACTCGGCATTGTCAGGGTGCTCCTGCGGATCGGAGCAAGTACATTGCTCACCACATTGCTCATCGTGGGTATCGACAGCTTAACCATTAGAAAACGTGAGGAAAGACTATAATTTAGAAAAACGAAAATATGTAGTTGGCGGTTTCATCATCATCATCGCCGTCATATATATCATTCAGCTGTTTAATGTGCAGGTGCTTGATAGCCGCTACAAGGATGATGCCGACACAAATGCTTTTTTGCGCAAGGCTGTCTATCCATCCCGAGGTGTCATATATGATCGCAACGGGAATGTGGTTGTGTTCAATCGTCCGGCTTACGACGTCATGATCATTCCGCGTGACGTACAGCCTTTCGACACTCTCGACTTCTGTCACACCCTCGACATCACCCCCGAGCAACTGCGTCAGCGTTTTCATGACATGCGCGACAAACGCCTTAATCCCGGCTACTCGACATATTCTCCGCAGACGTTGCTCACACATCTCACGGCTGAAGATTACGGTAAACTGCAGGAGAAGCTTTACCGGTTCCCCGGATTCTTTATTCAGAAGCGTATCCTCCGCGAATATAACTACGATTGCGCTTCAAATGTGCTCGGAAACATTCGTGAAGTATCGCCTTCCGATATTGAAAAAGACCCCTATTACTCACGGGGTGATTACACCGGTGACCTTGGAGTCGAAAAAAGCTACGAGAAGTATCTCAGGGGTGAAAAGGGCGAAGAAATCCTGATCCGTGACGCGCATGGACAAATCCAGGGCAAATACAAAAACGGCGCTCAGGATCGCAAAGCTGTTTCGGGTAAAAACATAAAGCTTAGCCTCGACATTGAGCTGCAGCAGTATGCCGAATCTTTAATGTGTAACAAAATTGGCGCCGTTGTTGCCATCGAACCGGAAACGGGAGAGATTCTCGCCCTTGTCACAAGTCCCTCTTATTCTCCGTCGCTTCTGGTCGGAAGGAAACGTGGCGAAAACTACAGGCTCTTGCAGAACGATCCTCAGAAACCCCTGCTTGACCGTTCTATTCAGGGTGCTTATCCGCCGGGATCCACGTTTAAGCCCGGGCAGGGATTGATACTTCTTCAGGAAGGCATTATCAACCTCAATACGGCTTTCCCTTGCAGCCGGGGCTACATCAACGGCGGTTTGCGTGTCGGCTGCCATCCTCATGCCGCTCCGATTGCGCTCAAGCCAGCGCTGCGTACATCGTGCAACGCATTCTTCTGCTGGGGTTTCAAATCGATGATTGACCGCCGGAGCAAATACGGCTCGCCCGACAAGGCTTTTGAAGTCTGGAAGAACTATCTTGTCGAACTCGGATATGGCTATCGCCTCGGCATTGATCTGCCCGGCGAAAGCCGTGGGTTTATCCCCAATTCAGGCACATACGACAAAGTCTATGGAAAAGACCGGTGGAGCGCCAATTCGATAATATCTGTTTCCATCGGTCAGGGTGAAATCACAGCCACTCCCCTTCAGATAGCCAATATCGGTGCCACTATCGCCAATCGGGGATGGTTCATCACACCACATGTCGTCAAGGAGATCGAAGATACGGTCATCGACCGGAAATATCTCGAGCATCATACACCCGGCATAGAGCGTCGTCATTTCGAGGCCGTCGCCGAAGGTATGCGCATGGCTGTTGAGGGCGGCACCCGCCGCAAGG
>CAJJOX010000136.1 GCA_905193485.1 uncultured Porphyromonadaceae bacterium
AACGCTCTTCCCGACGGTGTCTTCGACGGTGAAGTCTTCTCGATGTGGAGCTACATCGACAACTACGGTAACTGGAACGCTCCTTTCGGCTTCACTCCCGGCGTATTTGCCGACGTCGCTCACAAAAACGGCGTGGGCACCCACGGTGTGGCCGGTGTGCCTTTTGGATCTATCGGCAACTGGTACAGCACGTTCACCTCACTCTCCAACCTCGGAGCAGAAAAGGTGGGCAAGTTCCTCTATTATTTCGGTCAGGACGGTCTCGGCTATAACTCGGAATGGGGTTCGGGCAGTCCTAAATCGATGGGACTCATCACACTCCACGACGGCCTCAAGACCTATATGGAAAACCGTAACCCGCTTTGGGAAGTGATGTGGTATGCCGGTGTGACCGATAATGGCGGTCTTGCTTTCGACACCGGTATCAGCAATTTCACGGAACTTTTCAAGGGTTCGTCGCTCTTCCTTAACTACAACTGGAATCAAGTGTATCTCATCACTTCCGATATCAGCCGCGCCAACAGCATGGGAATCAGCCCGTTCAACATCTATGCCGGTATGAACATGCAGGGTGGTGAGCCTAAATCAGGTTCCAACTACGATCTGATCAAAGACTACCAGTATTCGATCGGCCTCTGGGGCGCCCACCGTGTCAACATGTTCTGGGAAGGCCGCTTTGCCAAAGGCAGCTCCGAAGCAGCCAAGGCAGCCTATTATCAGGAAGAGATCGAAACATGGTTCGGCAACGGCCCCCGCAACCCGGCCGTCAAGCTCGTTCCCACGCTCAACCGCACCCATCGTCCCAATGCCGAATGGGCCGGCATGTCGAGCATGGTTTCAGCACGTTCGACCCTCAGCTGGGATCTTACCACCGAGCCATTCTACACATTCTTCAACCTCGGCAACGGCGCTTTCTTCAACTGGAAAGGCGAACGCATGAACAACAACGAATGGTATAACATCGGCGTTCAGGACTACCTTCCCACATGGCGCTTCTGGTTTGCCCCGACATGGATGGGCGGCCGCACGGAAAGCCTTCAGCTTGGCGAACAGAAAATGAACGCTGCCTTCACTTGGGAAGACGCCTATGTGGGCGGCTCCTGCCTCAAGGTCAGCGGTACGGCCGACACTGAATATCTCCACCTCTTCAAATCAAACTTCGCAGCCAACGCATCGACCACTATCCGCGTCACCTTCAAGGTGCTTGCCGGTTCGGCCGACATCGACGTGGCTCTCAACCAGGCTTCGGCTCCCGGCAACAATCCCGGCAAGACCCTCTCTCTGGTGAAGAAATCGGAATGTGAAGAGCTCGAAGACACTTCCTTCAAGGAAGGCGCCGACGGCTGGATCACCCGCGAGGTGAAAGTCGGCAGCCGCTTCTCGACCATCGGTGTGATCGCCTTCAAGTTCTCCAACGCCGAGAATCTCGAACTGCTCCTCGGCGGACTCGAAGTGGTGCGCAACGAATCGTTCGCAGCTCCTGCAGCTCCCGAAATCACCCTCTCAAAAGTGCTCGCCTACAACAACGCCGGCGTCGACGCCAAGCTCATCTGGAACATGGCCAACGACAAAGCCTCCAACGAGCCTTGCTACAACTCTGACGTCAACACCTCCATGTTCCGCATGTGGGCCCAGCAGAATGGCGGTGAACCCGTCAACATGGGCATCACTACATCATGGGCAGGCATCATCTTCGCCGCTCCCGTCGACAACAGCGGTGCCAAGAGCATGCGTTTCGGCGTAAGCGCCCTCTCGCTCGACACCAAGCAGGAAAGCGAGATCACCTGGACCGATTACATCACACTCCCCGATTATCAGACCATCGACGAAATCACCATCAACAAGGGCATCATCAAACCGGGTGAATCGTTTGAGCTCTCGTTTGTGGATCCCGTCCACACATCGGCTACATGGACCATCACCGACGATGCCGGCACCCCCGTGTGGAGCGGCGAAGGCGTGTCTGTCGAATGCCCCGGACTTGACGGCATCGGCGCTTATAACCTTACCATCAGCTTCGATGGAAAAACGCAGGAATATACCCGCTATATCGCCATCTCTTCGGAAGCCGTCGGCGCTCTCCCCGAAATCTACAGCATCGCTGTCGACGGAGCTGACGCCACCCCCGATGACGCAGCCATTCAGATCAAGGTCAACGACACCAAGACGCTTTCCTACACCGGTCGCCCGGCTGACGGTTCCTCGTCGCGCGGCATCGACCTCAATGAAAACTGGTTTGGCGTACAGTGCGGCGAGATCGGCCTCGGCAGCTACAAGTCATTCTCTGTCGCAGCCTGGATCAAATACAACGAACTCCCGACCGGCCGCTCCAACTTCATCACCGTCGAAGACCGTATCAACGGCGGATGGCCCTACAACAACTGGGGCTTTTTCTGGAGCCGTATCAACGACGAAGGCCGCTTCATCTACGACGGTATCGACACCGGCTACGGCTGGCGTGTGGGTCCCGGCACAGAGGGTCGCCGTATGTTCTACCGTTACAATGATGCAAAGGTCGACGTCGGCGCATGGACTCACGTGGCTATCATATTTGAATACAACAACTCCCAGCAGATCCGCAGCCACTTCTACATCAACGGCAAGAAACAGATGGTTTCCGAATGGTGCTCCTGCATGAAGTCTGACTTCGAAAACAATTGCGGCGGTGTCTGGAGTCACCTGGTCGATGTGGCCAAGAAACTCTCTAGTGCAGATTACGGCACAGATACCTACGAACCCACATTTACTTCCACCACCTATCCTATCACCGACGGTATGTGGATCAGCTTCGGCGGCAGCTCGCAGGACATCTCCGCCGTCAAGGGCTGCGTCGACGACTTCCAGGTATGGGGCAAAGCCATGACCGACGAAGACGTCATGAAATCCATGCAGGGTCTTGACAAAAACAACCTCCCCGAAGATGTGCTCGGCTACTGGGATCTTGAAAATGAACCGGCAAGCGACTACGGCTTCGTCGGCGCCACCGGCGCTAACGCCACCAACAAGACTCCGAAAGCCTACTGGTGCGAGATCCCCTCTCAGGGTGAGAACTCCAACACCCGCGTTGTCGGCCAGCCAACCTATCTCGTAGGTTGCCCCTTCATCGCAGGCACCGCCTATCCCGTTGTCACAACCCCGACATGGGAAACTCGCCGCGCCGAGATCAACGGCAGCGGTACGGGTGAAAGCGGATCCGCCACACTGAGCTGGACCAAAGCCGGCGACTACTCCGTGAAGCTCCGTCTTGCCAATGGCCACGGCGAAGCCACGATGGACTATCCGGTTGTGAAAGTGAGCGACAGCACCCAGGGCATCGGCGAGATCGGCCAGGATGGCGAAGGCTTCACCACCTACACGGTCGAAGACGCTCTCTTCGTTGAATTTGACGCCGACGGCGCTTACACCGTCGAGGTCTACAACATGGCCGGCATGCTTGCCGCCCAGAAGGCCGTCAACGTAGTGGCAGGCCAGAACGTGAGCATCGCTCTCGGTCAGCCAGGTGTCTACCTCGTGAAAGTGACCCGCGACGGACAGCTTCTCCGCACCGTCAAGGTGATCCGCAAATAATCACACTTAAGATCCATATTTAACCCTTCATAACGGGAGGCGCCGGGCGGCGCCTCCCGTTTTTGGTTCGCCCGGTGGGGCGAAGGCGTCAACCGGGGTAGGGGCGCAGGCGCACCGGCGGCCTTGCCGCGCTGACGGCGCGCGAGAGCCTCCGCAGCGAGGCGGCATGGTCGTCGGCATAGATGGCCGAGGCCTTGTCGTCTGTACCGGAATATATGGCAGCGAGGATACCGGCTGTGACGGTGTGCTCGATGAGCATACGCAGAACCATGGGATCGGCCATGCAGTTTTCGCGCAGCTCGAAAGTGATGAGCCTGTCTGACGGCTTGCCGCTATCGGCAGGGTCTGTCGTGTCGGATCCGTCGGGCTCGTCAAGAACGTTGCAGCCGGTGATTTCGGGCATCAGCGCCAGTGCGACGGGTGCCGCGGCCGCCCGGGCCAGACGTGCGATGGCCGGGCGGCGGTCGCGCGACAGCGTTCCTGTGTCGGACGGATTGACGGCATGGCGCATGGCTGCAAGAGCCAGAATGTTGTCGACGAGGGCGTCGGTTGAAAGTGAGATTGTCATTGTGCGGATCTGTTTTTGTTTGCGACTTGTTTTTTAAGTGCCGAATGGCGGCGCGATGGCGCGATGGATTTCCAGTAAATGCGGATGGCCGTGGCCGGTGAGATGAAAAACGACGGCGCCGCACTATCGGCGAGAACACGCTGCAGGGCTTCGTCGGCAGCTATGCCATGGCGCTTTTCAAGCTTTCTGACGGCATTTTCGAGCGTCAGCCATAATTGTTCCGCGCAACGTCCCTTGCAGCGGCTGCGGAGGTTTTTACGCCGTTCACGCAGCACGCGGCGGGCATAACCGTAGCTGACGTAGAACTGCGGCGCCGGTTTCTGAACGGCCAGACGTGCCAGCTGTCTGACCGTGGGACATTCGTCGGCGTGTTCCTCTAATGTGCGCCGGAATATTCTCATGAAGTCGGCGTCGCGTCGGTCAGTCATTGTCGTGTAGATAATCATATCGGTTGTGTGTGATGGAATGATAAAGATATAAAGGAAAAGATTTACAATGGCAAAACTACAACGAAAGTGGGCAAAAACACAGCCCCGATCCGGTTAATAAAACATAAAGGGGGCAATGGAAACGGACAGGAGGCTCACACGCGCAGGGCCATCTCATTGCGTTTGCTGCGAAACGTGTTGAAGGTGTCGAGCAGATCGAGCAGCGCGATTGCGGCGGAGCGCATCTGCGAGTCGTAGAGGGCTGCGGAAGTCTGTGCCGGCGGCGTTCGGCCCTGAAGGGCGTCGCTTACGCCCGAAATCTGCTGAAATAGGTTGAGCTGTGTCTCAAGCAGCCGGTAGGCTCCGGAAAAGTCGGCGCCCGAGTGTATCTGGTGCGGTTCGTGCGACGAATAGCCGGGGTTGTAGAATATCACGCCGTCGGGCGACGACCAGCAGTCGGCCACGTCGGCTGCCGTCATGTTGTCGGGCAGCTGATCGTTGGGAAACAGAAGCACTCCTTTGGCCGATGTGCGCATTATCTGATCCACGAGTGTGATAAGATGGTTGATGCACCGTTGCTGGTCGAGGATGTCCTCCACGAGCGAGTGCACTTCGCCGTCGATAAGCGGGTAGAACTTCACTGCGAAGGGGTGCATGCCGTGGAGATAGGGCGAGTCGTATTCGTCGAGCAGGTCGCCGGCGGGAGTGTAGATGCGGCAGTGCCATCGGAGAGTGGTGACGGGTCGCAGTGTCGTTTCGCTGTCGGATGCCATCGTTCCGGCAGAGGCGGCGTCGGCGGTGTAGAATCGTCCGTGACGTCGGTCGTGACACCGTAGGATGTTGCGCGAGTCGGCTGTCCACACTTCAATTATGCGGCAGCGCCCCTCGCCGGCATTGAAGAAACGGTGCGACGAAGCGGGGCTGCCGAGCGGCATCTGCCGGCCGGCCAGACTGCCGGTGTCGTCGTCAAAGGCACGGCGGAGAGCCGCCATGCTGTCGGGACGGCAGTTGCCGTAGCGTATCACGGCCTCGCGGAAGCTCATGGAGTGCAGCATGCCGATCAGCTCGATGTCGAGTCCGCGCGGATCGCAGAAACGATTGACGAAGAAATCGGCCGGACTGATGTTGTCGATCCATACGCCTGAACCGGCCGTGCGTTTCTCGGCCGTGACACGCTGGATTGCGCATCCCGAGATAAGAAATTCCTCAAGCATGCGGCAATCCATCTCGATGAGGGCGTTGCGCCTCATGTCGGCTTCCGGAAGCCGGTTGGCGGAGGCGGGATCGTCGCCCGAGGCGATGCGCGAGCGGAAGTTGCCGATGACGCATTTCACAAGCTGACGTATCAGGTTGTTGGTCAGCGGATGCCGGCCGTTGAGCAGGGCGTGGTTATATTCGCTGATGCTTTTGCCGCTTTCGAATTCGATGGTGTCCTGCCATTGGCGTCCGTAGGTGTAGCGCTTGTAGCGTTCGCGGCGCTGACGCAGGTCTGCGCCGGCCTGCCACGCCTCGAGGGCGAGATTGAAAGGCGATGGTGTGTGTCGTTTCATGGTTGGCTGAACATTGCTTCGGTGAGTAGGTATGTGCCTTCAGGAGGCTGGATGACGGCGAGAAGGGAGCTCGGACGGATCGCCTGACGCGGTGGGGTGTAGAGCATCAGCCTGCCGCCGGGATGAACCACGGCCACCGGATGCGAGGCCGTGCCGCGCGAGAATGGATTGATCTGGGCGAGCGCTTCGGTCGATGCGGGTTCG
>CAJJOX010000137.1 GCA_905193485.1 uncultured Porphyromonadaceae bacterium
GGGAGCGGGAAAGGGGGCGGGCGGCCGCCGTAGCCATATTTTTGGGCGTTGAGCCCCTCATTGAGCACATGGCCGCCATTTTCGCATGACCCTCCGAAATCGAGCCATTGACGTCCGTCGCATTCATGTTCGAGAATATGGTCGACAATGGCTGAAAAAACTCCGAGCCGCCGCCCTTCGGCCGTGGTGGCGATATATTGGGTATGCGTCACCGTGTCGGTGACATACAGCACTGTGCCGGCCAATAGTTCGCCATCAGGTGTCAGTGCCGTTATGAGCCGTATGTTTTCAGGAAAACGGCTTGCCAGCAGCCTGATTTCTGCAAGCGTGTGCACTGGTGCGGCTCCATATCGCTCGTCGAGTCGATGGGCGAGAATGGCCATGAATCCCTCATAATCATCGCTGCGTCCTATCAGTATGCCTTTACGGCGTGCACGTGAGGCTCGCCAATGCGAAGCCGAGTTCATAAGCACCGGCCGCGCAAGAGGCAGCGCCGATGAAACTATTGCTTCATGCTGTGTGGCTCCAAGCCTGAAGAGGGCATAGAGATCGTCGTCGGACGGATAGCGTTGGAATATATGCGGCACTGCCTTGTATATCAGCTCGGTAATGTCGCTTTCGCGCATCCACGCCACAAAAGCGTCCCACATTTCAAGCATTGCGCTGCTGCTGAAATGGCGGTTTGCCGTGAGCCAGCCCCCATAGGTGAGTCCGCGGTGTGTGCATATCGTCTGCCCCTCGATATTTGCCGGAAGCACAGCCATCAGACGTCCTTTCTCGTCGTAGGCCATCAGCGAACTGTCGGCAAACCGGTCTGAATGATAGTCCATATAGCCCCTTTGATGCAGGAATGTGGCGTTAGTGGCCGTTTCGGTCACGAATCTGTCCCACTCTTGTGACATTTCGCGGCTATATCGGATTATTCTTGTCATAAGGCGAGGCTATAGATTTCAGTCGAAACTTCGGGAGTGATGTCATAATAGCCGCCAAACGTGGCGCCTTTGTTGGCATGAAGCATCTCCACAAGTCGGGAGATGTCCGGATTTTCGATGCCGAGTTGGGCGAAAGTCAGAGGCAGACCCAGCGATCCGAAAAAGATGCGCAGACGTTTCACCCCCTCGAGAGCCGCGGTGCGGTCATCCGCTTCGTCAATGCCGAATATGCGCCGTGCCAGTTGTGCGCCACGCTGTGGCCTGTGTTTGGCCATGAATGTCATCCATGCCGGAAAGACCACGGCCAGACCGGCTCCGTGCGTCACGCCGTAGAGAGCCGAGATTTCATGTTCCATCGCGTGGCTGACCCAGTCTTCGCGGCGTCCGGTGCCGCAGATGCCATTATGGGCCAGCGTGCCGCTCCACATTATGTTGGCGCGTGCCTGATAGTTGTCAGGCTCGGCCATCACTTTCGGCGCTTCAGTCATGATGGCCATGATGACCCCCTCGGCCACGCGGTCGGTCACTTCGGTCTGTTCGGTCAGTGTGAAGTAGCGCTCGAAGATATGCGCCATCATGTCGGCGATTCCGGCGGCTGTCTGCGAGGGAGGGAGCGTAAAGGTCAGCTCGGGGTTGAGGAGAGCGAATTTCGGGCGCAGCCAATAGTCGGTGCGGAGGCTTATTTTATGCAGGGTGCCGTCGTCGCCGATGAGTGTTATCACGGAGTTGCCCGACCCTTCGCTTCCCGCAGCGGGGATTGTGAGCACGACTCCGACAGGCAACGCGTTGCCGACTACCGATTTGCCGGCCCAGAAATCCCAGAAGTCCCCTTCATAAGGCACCCCGGCGGCTATCGCTTTGGCTGTGTCGATCACCGATCCGCCGCCAACGGCAAGCAATGCGTCCACACGATTTTCGCGGCATAATTCTATCCCTTCTCTCACTTTCGGATCGGTGGGGTTGGGCTGAATGCCTCCAAGGGTCAGATACTCGATGTTTTCATCGCGGAGCGATTTTTCCACTCTGTCCAATAGCCCGCTGCGCACGGCCGACCCCCCGCCGTAACACACAAGCACACGCTTCGCGTTTATAGCCTTGAGTTCCCGGCCGGCGTGAAGTTCGGCTCCATGTCCGAACACGTATTTTGTCGGGGTGCAATATGTAAAGTTGTCCATATCGGTTCTTCTTGATTGTTCGATTTTTGCGATTGATGCAAAAGTAAATAATCTTTGCAAGTTATCCAAAGTTTGGCTACTTTTGTGTCATGATTGATTTCCTGCGCGAATTCCTTGACGAGCGGATCACCGGTCCCGACCGGTCGTTGATTATCCATCTTGTGGTTCTGGTCGGCATAGCCGTGGTGGCTGTCGGATCATACTATCTGATGCGCATCGTCGAAAGCGGAGCCATGTATTTTGTCAGGAAAAGTCCGACCCGGTGGGACGACGATATTCTCGACACACGTTGCCTGAAAGCGATTTCTCAGATCGTGCCGGCACTTGTCGTCGCATGGTTGCTGCCGCAGTTCTTTGTCGAGCCCGATGCGTCAGTGCGTTGGGTCGACATCCTGACGCAATGCTATATCCTGTGGGCGGCCATCTACATCATCCACGTGTTGATCAGCAATCTCTTCACAGCCTTCACGCGTCGCAAGCGATTTCGTCCCTATGCCGTCAAAGGCATTTTCCAGATGGTGCGTCTGCTGGTCATCGCCATGGGAGTCATACTCACCGTGAGCATCTTCATAGGCCGCTCGCCGGTTTCGATCCTGATGGCTCTCGGCGCTTCGGCGGCCATATTGATGCTTGTGTTCAAAGACACCATCCTCGGTCTTGTGGCAAGTGTGCAGCTTACGGCTAACAACATGCTCCACAAAGGCGACTGGATTGTTGTCGACAAGCATAATGCCAACGGCGAGGTGATCGACGTTTCGCTTACCACAGTCAAAGTGCGAAACTGGGACAATTCCATCGCCACCGTGCCTCCGTATTCGCTTATCTCGGAGTCGTTTGTCAATTATCAGCCGATGCGGCGCAGCGGCGGTCGACGGGTCTGCCGATCCATTCTCATCGATGCCAACAGTGTGCGTTTCTGCACGTCCGGCGAACTTGATGATCTTGTCCGCCGTGGCTGGCTTGAAGCTGACCGCGACACAGCCGCCGGCCACGATTTCGTCAACATGCGTCTGCTGCGTGACTATCTTGAGCGATGGCTTGCCTCACATCCCCGGGTTCGCCACGATATGCTCATGATGGTGCGGCAGATGGATCCCACATCGATGGGTCTGCCCCTCCAGCTCTATTTTTTCACCGATACGACCGAATGGCGTGAATTCGAACGCGTGCAGAGCGACATATTCGATCACGTCTATGCCGTGATACGGCAATTCGGCCTGCGCATCTATCAGGTCAATTCCGGCGATGACACCTCGCGTCGCTGACTCTGACTCATCCCCGAGGCTTTTCCACTACGTTTAACCATAATGTCAAATACCATTAACATCAATACCATGCAATTGTCAAAACGCTCTTATTATCCCTGGCTGGTCGTGGCTCTTCTTTGGGTTGTGGCACTCCTCAATTATATGGATCGCCAGATGCTGTCCACCATGCAAAACAATATTGCAGCCGATATCCCCGCTCTACAAAACGCTGAATTGTTCGGAGCGCTGATGGCTGTCTTTCTTTGGGTATATGGCATTTTCAGCCCGTTCTCCGGTGCCGTGGCCGATCGCGTGAGCCGCAAATGGCTTATCGTCGGATCGTTGGGCGTGTGGAGCGGTGTCACCTTCGCTATGGGCTATTGTGATGATTTCAGTCAGCTTATGTGGCTGAGGGGCATCATGGGATTGAGCGAAGCGCTTTATATTCCGTCGGCACTGTCGCTTATCGCCGATTATTTCAACGGACGGGGTCGGTCGTTGGCCATCGGGCTTCACATGACTGGACTTTACTGCGGTCAGGCATTGGGCGGATTCGGCGCTTTGGTCGCTTCGGCATGGTCTTGGCAGGCTACATTCCATTGGTTCGGTATTATCGGCGTAGCCTATGCCGTGATACTCGTGTTCATTCTTCATGAAAAGTCAGGCCACGGTAAAGCGCCGAAAGGGTTGGCTGTTGAATCTCTCCCCGCACGTAACCGCGAATCCATGTGGCAATCCCTCATCTTCGTTTTCTCCAACATCGCTTTCTGGGTGATTCTTTTCTTTTTCGCTTCAAGCTCAGTGCCAGGCTGGGCCACTAAAAACTGGCTTCCGACGCTTTTTCAGGACAATCTCGGACTCGAGATGAAACTGGCCGGCCCCATGGCCACGCTCACTATCGCCCTGTCAAGCTTTATCGGGGTCATGATCGGCGGACCAATCAGCGACCGATGGGTGCGTCGCAATGTGAGGGGACGCATTTTCACAAGCGCAATCGGACTCTCTATGATGATCCCCGCACTCGTGTTCATAGGCATTGCTCACAATGCTTTCCTCTCGGTGCTCGCAGGCCTTTTCTTCGGTGTGGGTTATGGTATGTTCGACGCTAACAACATGCCGATTCTTTGCCAGTTTGTTTCGTCGCGTCAGCGGGCCATGGCCTATGGATTCATGAACTCGGTCGGTGTGATCATGGGCGCCGTCACCACGCAGCTCCTCGGCGGCCTTCAGGAAAGTGTCGGGCTCGGCACATGTTTCGTCATGATGGGCGCACTTCTATTTGTGGCTCTCGGCCTGCAGTTGCTTGTGCTCCGTCCGCGAACCGACGACAAGGATTCAGAGCTTACGGCCGAGGCCGAAACCGCCGACGCATAATCCTCTTCAATCGCTGTGACACTCCGGCAACCCTGCGCGAAGGTCATTGCCGGCATCTGTTTTCTGACGCACGTCTGCGCTATGCCGTATTTTCCTCAGCAGTCTGGCTCGAGGCCGGCGGCGATCATGGCCTCGCGGCGCTCGATGCACGTGCCGCAACGTCCGCAATGCTTTTCTCCGCCTTTATAGCAGGAATACGTCAACGAATAGTCTACGCCTATCGCTGCTCCGCGGCGGCAAATGTCTGCCTTCGTCAGATTGGTGTAGGGCGCACGCAGTTCGATCCGCTCGTAAGTCCCTTCGGCTATCGCCGATGCCATCGCCTTGACAAAACCCTCGCGGCAGTCGGGATAAATGGCATGGTCGCCATGATGGTTGGCGAGCATTACGGCGTGTAGTCCGCGGCTTTCGGCCAGCCCTGCCGCGACACTAAGCATGATGCCGTTGCGAAACGGCACGACGGTCGACCGCATCGTCGAATCCTCATAATGTCCCTCCGGAATCATTTCCGCTCCGCCAAGAAGCGAGCTCTCGAAATAATCGCCTATGAAGCCGAGGTCTATTTCCTCAAGCTCGATGCCGAGCCGACGGCAGTTTTCACGTGCGCAGGCAGCCTCGCGGAGGTTATGGTTGGCTCCGTAGTTGAAATTGACAGCCAGCGCTATGCGGTCGGCATATTCATAAAGCATCGTCGTGGAGTCCATTCCTCCCGACAGCACAATCAATGCATCCTTTTCCATTTTTATTGTATGCGTTGCGATAGGTTAAAAATCATTGCGGAACGAGGCGAGAAGCCGTGCTTTTACCATATCCTGATGCTCGTCGTCGCCGTAGTTGGCAAACGGATAGATTGATATGCCTCCGCGGGGTGTGAACAGTCCGATCACCTCAAGATAGCGGGGATTCATCAGTTTCACGAGGTCTTTCATGATGATGTTCACGCAGTCTTCATGAAAATCGCCATGGTTGCGGAAACTGAAAAGATATAGCTTCAGGCTCTTGCTCTCTACCATATCCTCGCGCGGTATGTAGTTGATGATTATTCTGGCAAAATCCGGTTGCCCCGTTTTCGGACAAAGCGATGTGAATTCCGGACAGGTGAATGTCACCAGATATTCATTGCCGGGATGTTTGTTTCTGAATGTTTCCAATATCTCCGGAGCATACTCCGTAGGGTATTTGACACCGGTGTTGCCGAGCAGGCTAACACCGTCAAGTTCGTTTTCGGTTCTCATTTTTTTATATTGTTGTTATTTTTGTCGATTGGCCATTTCACGCCAGAGATGTCGCAGTGCTGCCCCCGGATGATATATCATCATGCGCGGACCCGAATAGCGCATCACAGCCCTTATCTTTTCCCGTTCCTCATGACGGTAGCAATGCACCGTGCATTTGCGGCATGTCGGTTTGGCCTCGCCGTGCGGACAATGGTCAAGACGCGCCAAAGCATATTCAAGCAGCCGCCGGCAGTCGGCACACAGATCCATGTTGCCTTCCTTGTGGCGGGCATACCGCCCTTTTCTCCGGTCTG
>CAJJOX010000138.1 GCA_905193485.1 uncultured Porphyromonadaceae bacterium
GTGGTGGGCATCACGGAACCGCCGGCGCGCATCACGAGGTGGTCGCGGCCGATGCCGTCGACATGGAACACGGCGTCAATGATTCCTACCGGCTTGTCGGTGGGCTCGATGAGCATTGTGGCGGCGCCGTCGCCGAACAGAGGGCATGTGGTGCGGTCTTCATAGTTGACCATCGACGACATTTTTTCGGCTGCCACGATGACCACTTTCTTGCGGAGTCCCGATTTGACGTAGGCGGCAGCGTCTTCAAGCGCTACGATGCATCCGGCGCATGCGGCCTGGATGTCGTAGGCGTAGGCGTTTTTGAGTCCGCAGCCATGGGCGATCACCGAACCGGTCGAGGGGAAGCGGTAGTCGGGATTGGAAGTGGCGCATATGAGGAGATCCACTTCTTCGGGTTTTGTGCCGGTGGATTCGAGCAGCTTGTTTACGGCTTTGATGCCCATGTAGGATGAGCCTTCGCCTTCTTTTTTAAGGATTCGGCGTTCTTTGACGCCAACGCGTGTGGTGATCCATTCGTCGCTGGTGTCGACCATTTTCGACAGCATTTCGTTGTCGAGAATGTCGTCTGGGACGTATGAAGCTACGCCCGAAATTCGTGCATTGACCATGATCGTGGTGTTGTGTGTAGTGTTGATGAGTATGAGGAGTGAGATTATGACATACATTCTCCGAAATAGCCGCCACTGGATGGAAACCGGCCGTTGGGGAGAATGATCTGCGCTGAGAGTGTGCCGCCGACGGTCACTCGGGATGAGAGCCGATGCCGTGGCGCCCACGATGCGGGCGCCGCAGGGATGGCTTTATCAGATGGCTACTTCGGCTTTTTCGATGGCGACTTTGCCGCGGTAGTAGCCGCATTCGCCACAAACGGTGTGATAGATGTGCCATGCGCCGCAGTTGGGGCAGATAGCCAGTGTGGGGGCTACGGCTTTGTCATGTGTTCTGCGTTTTGCAGTGCGGGTTTTGGATTGTTTGCGTTTAGGATGTGCCATTTTAGTCTATTGTTATTTCGTGATTTATTGCAATTTAGAGGTCACGTGAGTTTTCGCCAGACATGGAGCCGGGTGAAAAAACTGTGCAAAGGTAGGCAATATCTTCCACTCTGCCAAGAATTAAACCGAAAAACTTTCCGACGCAGGATCAACAAAGATCGGGCCGGCGGATATCGCGGAAGCGGCGCATCCCGCAATACGACAGGCGTTCATGTGCGCGGCGACAGGCAAACAGACCCGGCAACGCCGGGTCTGTGGGTTCAGAGGAGAAAAGTGTCGTCAGATGCGAATGCGCGGCGTCAGAAGCTGAACTGAAGCATGGTGTTGATGCGGTTGTCGGAGCGCGACATTCCGTCCATGTCGACACGGCGTCCGTAAAGATATTCGACACCGCATTGCAGGCCGGGCAGAATCGTGTAGAAAACGTTGGCCGACACATATTGCGCATATTTGTATTGCTCGGTCCATGGAGTTGAGCCGCCGGTATAGTCTTTGGCGTAGGCTCTTGCCTGACTGTAGGAAACGGAGGCAAGAAACTTTTTGGCGAATGTGTACTGCAATCCGGCATAGGCACCCCAGGCCTTGACGGCGTCGAGATGTCCGGGGTCGTTTTCATCAGGCGACATGTCGAGTCCGAGTCCCGCGAGATCCTGGATATAGCCTCCGATGCCCCGGCCATAGGCAGCCTGATAATAGGCTTGCAGCGGAGTGGAGCCGATGGGCGTGCTCCCGCTGAACTTAATGCCCCAGCATGTCTTGTTGCGGTTTTTGCCGGCAACCAGGTCGCGGTACTGGAGATTGCGCACAAGCGCGGAGAAGCGCAGCCATCCGTCGCCGTCGCTCCAGCTGTACTGTATGTAGGCGGGGACATCGGGGATCCGCTGGCTTACGGAGCGGGTGTGGTCGGAGGTAGTCATGCTCACCGATGACAATTCGATACCCACGCCGGCCTTGAACCGTTTGCCGAAAGAATGCGTGTAGTCGATCAGGTTGTTGTTGACGCCCACGAGTCCGCACGGGCCCTCATCGTCGATGGTGGGAGGCGCGGCGGCGCCATCCTCAAAGAGCGACGCCGTGTGGCCTACGGTGAAACCACGGTATGTCACATAGGCATGCGCGAGTTTGAAAGCATTTCCTTCACCGGTGAATTTGCCGCTGACATACAATCCGACCTTGTTGTCGGTTGACGGGAGAGCGACGAGATTGAGGAAGATCTTGCTCTGCCCAAGGCTTCCCTGGATCTTGCCTCCGTCACCCTCCGGCAGGTCAAACGGGATGTCGGCTGTCGTGAAATCATTGGGATCATCGATCGGGTTACCCCAGTCAAAGAGTCCGACGCCTTTTATCACGCCGCCGATTCCGAGATAAAACTTGTTTTCTTTTCCTATAATCGCAAACCGCGGTGCTCCGGGCTCATTGAACCGTTTCGGGGCGTTTTCGATGAAGGCGTTGTAGATCTCCTCGTCGGGTTCGCCTGCGTTGAATATGACTTTCACCTCCCCTGTCTTGGGAATCGCCGGAGAGGTCTGTGCGAGGACTGCCGGGGACATGCAAGCCGCCGTAAGCAGTAATGGAAGAATCGGTTTCATAATGTTTCATAAATAATCGCTACTCATGCGGAAGGTGAATGTCTTGCGTCTGATCACCACGACAACCGCGAAAAGCATAGTGAGGATAAAATTGAGAATAAACGGGAAATGGTTGTTCGCGGATCCGAAGATATCGCGGAACAGATCAACGATAAACGGGGTCAACGCTACCGCTATATAATTGACCGACAATACTATCGCAAGCGCCAGGGTCGACTTGCGGCCGTCGGTGACAGTATAGGTTGCCTTATCGTATATCACGGGCTGGAAAACGCCATAGCCGAATCCCATCAGCGCTGCCGCCACATAGAGCAGACCTTGCCGCCCGGCTACGGACATGAGCAGCAGCCCGGCGGCGATGCATGCCGCCGCAAGCAGCGATGTGCGCTGTCCGAGCAGTCTGATGATATACGGAAGCACGAAGCCTGGCAGGAATACCGCAAGATAAAACAGCGCGGTGACGGAGCCGGTGATGTCGCTGCCCAGATGGTCTTCCTGAATAAGGAATGGAAGATAGTAGGAGATGACCGACACCGAATAGGTGACGAAGGCATATAGACCCACCAGTCCGGCTATGCGTCCGATGATGAACCCCGAGCGTGTTTTCACTTTCGGACCCGCGAGTCGGGTTTCCGGAATCTTTTCAGCCTGCGGAGAGCCGGTGGCGACCGGCGTGCCGTTCATCTTTGCCGAGGCGGTCGGATTGACATTGCGCACAAACAATATCAGCGCAAGCGGTATGGCGGGAATCAGATAGACAAGGAAAGGCGTGTGCCAGTTGCCGTGGTTGAGCCATCCTACGGCAAAAGTGGCGGCAACAAGAGCCATGTTGGAGATGCCGCTTTTTATGCCGAGTTGCTGCATGCGGTATTTTCCGGAGAACGTATCGGCAATAAGGCCTGCGGCCAAAGGGATGACGAGTCCGCAACCGCATCCGAGCAGGCAGCTGACGGCGATGAGCACGGGCATGCTTTCAGCGAAGAAATAGAGTATGCCCGCAACAAGATAGATGGCCAGACCGACAACGACAATCCGAACTTTGTCCTTCGACTCTGACAGCTTTCCGGAAAAGAGCACGAACGGAATTATCAACAAGTTGGGCAAAACCGTGAGCAGCTGGATCTCCAGGTCGCCGACATGAGGGAAAATCCTGTCGAGGTTGCCAAGCATCGGGCTGACGGCCAGCCCGGGGAGGTTGACCACCAGCGAAATCGACCATATTGCCAGCAGCGCCGGCAATGTGATCGTTCCTTTTCCGGTGGATATTCGAATCATGACGATGGGGTGTTTGTGTCGTGATGATTATGAATCGACTTGATTTTCACGTTCGATTGCGGCTTTCACCTCTTCATCGGTAGGCTGATAACCGGCGGCCCATTTTGAGGTCTCGTCGGGTTTGCGGCCTTCTATCTGCCAGTCGAAGGGATAGAAGTCGGTTCCGGCATCGCGCCATGATTTCTTGCGCCTGCTGTAGATGATGAGCGGCAATGCTATAAACAGTGCGACACCCAGCAGAAGAATGCCGACATACATGACGGGGCTGCCGGTCTTGATCTGTGTGGGCGGCACGAAGCTGAGGACGCCAGCGACAACCGCGCCTAAGATGCCGACACCCGCGACGAGCCACATGCCGAAGCGTCCGCCCGGCACGCGGAATCCGCGGGTCTTATTCGGAGCGGTGCGGCGCAGACGGATAAATGCGGCATAGATTATCACCACCATGATCAGGTAGATGATGGTCGACATCTGACTCAATATCTGATAGGCCGATTCGACCGATGGAAGCAGCACAAGCACGAGCGACAGAATCGTCACGATGGCTGCCTGAATGTAGAGGATGGTGGTCTGCACGCCATTTTTGTTGGTGTGTTGCAGGGGCTTGGGCAGATATCCGGCTTTGCCTACGGCAAGCAGACCGGTGGAGGGCCCCGCGATGACAGCGCTGACCTGTCCGAGAACACCGAAAGTGATGAGGACCGCCATTACATTGCCGAGCCAGGGGGCTCCGATCGAAGCCCAGAGGTCGTTATAGGCCACGAGAAGACTCTGGAGAAGATTGATCTTGCTCTCCGGAATCACGACGCCGATAGCCAGAGTGCCTGCCACGAAGATGGCGAGGATGATGAGGACGGCAACGAGAACCGACCGTGGGAAATCACGCGAGGGATTCTTCATGCCCGGTACGTGAACCGCCTGAATCTCCATGCCGGCATAGAAAAGGAATATGCTTGCCGCAAGCACGATCGTGCCGAAATGTTCGAAATCGGGCCAGAACGGTTTGTCAAGCGGAAGGTTTATGGTCTTGCCAAGCAGCACATACACGACTCCCATCACGATGAGGACGGCAGCGGGGATGATGGTGCCGCAGAGTCCGCCGGCCGTGCTGAGCTTGTTGGCATATTTCATGCCGCGGAAATTGTTGAAGGTGCATATCCAATACACACCCAGCACTATAAGAAGGGTGTATATGCGGTTGGCCGCCAGCCTGGCGTCAAACGCCTCGGGCCAGAAGACATAGGCAAGCGATACGGCGCCGAACATGAGCACGGCCGGAAACCAGATGACAACCATCTGCCAGTCGAGATACATGCTCAGCCATCCGGCGCGTGTGCCGAAAGCTTCGGAAACCCAACGGAACACACCGCCCGACCGTGTGTATGTCGAGGCCAGTTCGGCGCAAACCAGAGCGTATGGCACAAGAAAGACGAGTGCGGCAAAAACGTAGTAGAATATTGATGTGAAGCCGAATTCGGCCTGAGACGCGAGGCCACGCATGCTCACGATGGTCGTCACGATCATGATGGCCATAGCCATCATCGAAAGCTGCTTACCGCCCGCGCGATGAGTCTGAGGAGTGATCTCCTTTATTTTATTGTCAGCCATAGAGGTAAACTACTTATAGATGAAACATGCAAGGGGGCCGATACCGGACAACTCCGGCACCGGCCCCGGTTAACTCTGATTTTAAGCCGTCATCAACTGATGGCGTGGCTGTGTGTTATCTTGCGGGATAAATGACAGGATATGCTTCGGCAATCTTCGTGCCGACTTTGTAATGCACGCCGGGACGTGCTGTGAAGTTGACATTGCAGGCAGCTTCAAACACCATGACGATATCCGATCCGCCAAACTGGAAGTAGCTGATTTCCTCTCCTTTGCGGAGCACGCGACCTTCTTCGGCCGTCATGACGACAGATGAAACCTGTCCCATGCCCATAGGCAGCACGGCTACAAGGCCGATCGGGCTGTCCAGCACGACAAGGCCACGGTTCTGCATGAATTCATAACCTGGAGTGTCGGGTGCGCCGAAAGTGTTTACTCTCTTTGCTTCCAGTTTGTTTCGGCCGGAAGCGGCGTCGGGAACGGCAGTTACTTCAAGATAAACATCACCCATGATGTCGCGGGATTCGAGGACACGGCCTCCTACAGGCGCATGCTGGCGGTGATAGTCGGCCGGGCCGAGGAATGAGTGCATCCATTTGCCGCCGGCAAAGCGGTCTTTGTAGGGACTTCCTTCAAGAAGCTCGGAGATCTTCCAGTGAATGCCTTTGATTTCGATGGTGTCATCGCCGCGCACTTCCCATGAGCCGTCGAATGTGGCGTCGGCAGGCGAAGTGATGATCCGGCTGTCCTCGCACGCAGCTACCGGACGGGCACCC
>CAJJOX010000139.1 GCA_905193485.1 uncultured Porphyromonadaceae bacterium
CCCCCCCCCCCCGCCCCCGCCGCGGCCGCCGCCCCCAGCCACTGCATTCACGCGGTTGAGCTGTCCGAGCTGGGTGGTCAGTTTCAGATTCGGGTAGTTGAGCTGCATTACATCGGTAGTGTAGACAGCCACAGCTATACGCTTGTAATTACCGGCGGCATCGGCAAGTACTATAGAGCCTGTGCCGTTCCTGTAGCCGGCCACATACATCGTGCCATCCTCATCAGTTTCTACACCGCAGATTTCGGGCGACAGCGAATATGCTGAATATTCGCCGGCTCCGGTAAGGGGTATGGCGTCTACCGGAACGCGGTATTCGTCACCGATACGCACGCGGATTGTTTCTTCGGGGAGCTGCAGCTCGGGAGAAGAGGGAGCCGCCGGCACGTCATCGTCGTCAGAGCAGGAGGTGAAGCCGGTCAATGCGGCGGCCACCATTGCAATGCTCATGAAATAATATCTGATTTTCATTTCGATTAGCTTATTGTTATGTTTGATTACCAATCTTTTGCATATCTGTAGGGATCAACCACCACCTCATCGTCATAGAATGCGCGGGCGAGCTTGTCCATTGCGCCTTCCTGGCCGGATGCGGTGCTGCGGTAGGGGTCCATTGCAAACACCATGTGGGCGCCGAATCCGTCGTTGCGCATGTTGCGCAGGGTCGATTCGGAAGCATACCAGCGGCCCTGGGCGAATTCCATCGAGCAGCCGCCCATGTGTTCGCGCGGCATGCCGGGATAGCTGCCGGAAAGATCAGAGTAGGAGCTGCTGTAGTCAGGCAGACAGTAGGTGATGAACGTGCCGGGCTGTACGCCGTCGACAGCCTGTGCACGGCCGGTAGTGGAGTAGCCGTAGGCCACATTCCAGCGGCTGGGGTTAAGCTTCCAGTATTCATAGGCCAGACGGCTCCATGCGGCATTGCTGCGGCTTACGAAACCGGCGGGCGGGGGTGTGATCGGCGAGCAGTATTCGTCGTCCCAGAAAATGCCGTCGAGCTGATAGGCGTCGCAGAGGGCGTTGAGTTCCTGAGCGAAAGCCTTGGCCGTTTCAGGCGCGAGGTTGGAGATGCATGCGCGGTCGTGGTTGCACATCACGCCCATGATGATCTTCATGCCGCGGTCCTGAAGCGGTTTGAGATATTTCTCGCGGTTGTCGAGCAGATGCTGCACGTTGGGGTTGGCGAAGAAGTAGACACGGCCGGTTTCGGCGTTGTAGTTGATGTTGCCGGAGAACATGACCATGGCGTCGACCATGTATTTGCCCGAATTCTTCAATGTGAAGCGCAGGTTGTTGAGCGGGTTGGTGTCGTTGACTTCCATGCAGGAGAAAATTTTGATACCCTCATGCACCTCGCCGTTCTCGTCAGTCCAGGTCTTTGCGCAATCGGGAATTGCGGTGAGATCCTTGACGAAGACGATGCGGTTTTGCGACACCGAGGCAAGATTGCCGGTCGATGTGATGTACAGAGGCACCGCATAGGTCGCATCGGCATCGAGCGAGCCGTCGGATGTCACGGTCACGGTCACGGGGGTCGATTTCACCTCACCGGCAGCGAGAGTAGCCACTCCGCCGTTGCTGAAAGCGACCATGCTTTCGGGGATGGCTTCGAAAGAGGTGTTGTTGGCTTTGTTGTATTGCTCAAGAACAGCAGGGTCGTAGGCAAATGTCACATTTTCGTCGCCGGCATGCGCAGCGGTGGCGTTGACAAAGAGATCAAGGCCGGCCGAATTGCGGAATTCCATATTGGAATGACCTGTGCTTCCATCGGCATCGGAAACATAGAGCAGCGCATCTTCCGAACCGGAAGCATCGGGAGCCTGCAGGTTGCCGATATTCACTTCATCCTTGCATGCCACGGCAGCTACAGCCACCATCGACAGGCAGAAAGAGCGTTTGATGATATTTTTGTAATTCATTGTTTAAGATCTATTAGATTTATTGTAAGCAATTGATCAAGGCAGAGTGACTGCATTCCAAGTGATGTCACCGGGCTTCGAAGCTTTGCCGGGGTAGGTTTCGGGCACATACATGTCGTAGCCGTTGGCATAGTCGTGGATGGTGTTTCCGGCGCCTTCGTCAAACTTCAGATAGAGCACGAGTCCTTCGGCATCATTATCGACGCGATAGAAGTGGTTGCGCTGGGCAAGATCCTCGGGAGTGAGCACGCGGTTCCACACGCGCACTTCGCTCATGTCGCCCTGGAAGTCGCGGTTGGTGTCGTATGCATAGCCGATATAGCATGCACGGTCTTGTGAAGCAACATTCCAATTGACTGTGGTGCGACCCGAAGTCTGCGTGCTACCTTTCTTGACACCGTTGAAATATACGTTTACTTCGCCGGTATCACCGTCGTAGGTCAGAGTGACGAATGTCCATTTGCCGATTTCGAGCTGCCATGCCGGGTCGGTGACATTGGGGCTTGCGGCAAGCTGGATCTGGTTGGAAGGAACGCCTGCGTCGCCGATGCGTATCAGCCAGTTGCCCTCAATACCGATCAAAGTGGAGAGCTGATTGGAGAAAGCATCCGGACGGAGGAGCGCTTCATAGGTGAGTTTACGCAAATTGCCGAGCATCGGGGTCTGGCCTTCGTTGACAAAGCGGAGGCATGTGCCGGTCATGTTGCCCACGGTGTTGATGAGGGCGGCACCGCGGAACACGAAGAAAGTGGTGTTGCGGCTCATGAGAGCGGGTACATCGGAGCTGACGATCGAAACCGGGAGCACATAGACGCGTGTGTCGTCGAGGCCGAACAGTCCGGAGAAGGTGATCGTGGCGTTTGACGAGGTCATTGCACCGGCTTCGATAGTGGCGGTGGCAACGTCGATTGTATAGTTCTCCTCGGGGAGCAATTCGGCATTACCGTAGATTGCTACGTATTCATCAAGCTTAGCGGGAGTCACACCATAGGTGACGTTTACATCGTAAGCTTCGGGCTGAGCCATGGAAACTCTGAGATTGCGTGTGACAACGTCGGCCTTGCCGTCGAGAAGCGTCAGCGAGACGCGGTCAACCGTCGAATCCCAGATCTTGTTGTCGTCGGCCACATTCTCGTAGTCGTCCTGACATGATGTCAGAGCTCCGAGAGAGGCAACCAGCATGGCTGCAAGATATAATGACTTTTTCATTTTTTAATCGCGTTTATTTGATTTTACTTGATGGAGGGATTTGCAGCCTGGATCACCGCACGTACATGGGGATAGGCAAACGTGGGGTTAAAGTAGTCGTTCTGCACGTTCTGCATGCCGACGCAAGCCACATCTACACCCATCACCCAATTGGCGAAACCGGTAAGAGCGGAAGATCCGTCGGAGAAGATGCCTGTCGTAGCGTCGTTTTCATCAGCGCTGGCATATGATGCCATCATGCCGAGGCGGTCGGCGGGCACGCCCTCCACCTGATCCCCCGTGGGATAGGTGGTGAAGAGGCTGGAGTTGGTGGCGTTGAGGCCGTCGCGCACGAAAATCATGTTGAACTCGTTGAGAATATCCTTATCGGAGATATTCTGGGGCTTGCCGAGGAAGTCGTATTTCAGCTCGGGGTTGCGTTTGTGCCAGTCGCGGGCAGCACCGAGGAACACGAGCTGCTGAGCCTTGTAGGCGGCAAGCTCGGCACTCTCGAGATGGTTGGAGGCTTTGCCGTCGAAAGCAAAGATCACGCCGTCGAGGTTCTTGGACTTGGCGTAGCTGAGGCTCGTGGTCAGATTTTCAAGAAGATAGTCTTCAAACACGGGATCGGCCAGCGCCTTGAGTTTCTCGGCAAGTTCGGCCTGAACAGCTTCATCGTCGGCATCTTCACGTGCAGCATATTCCAATTCGAGATCGGAACGCTGTTTGGAAAGATCCTCGCACAAAGCGGTGTGTTCGGCCTTGATTGCGTCGAAATCGATCTGATACATGACTTCCATGCCTTTCAGTTCGCGCACTTTCTTCATGTCGTCGAGCACAATAGGATGAATCTCGCCCGGAGTCGAAAGCACAAGCACGTCGATTGAATCGGGAAGCGAAGTCAATCGCTCGCTCTGGTTCTTCGGGCCTTCGGCCGTGAGGTTGACCCATGCATACACCTTAGTGTGATCCGTCGAGCGGTAGTCACGCAGGCTTTGCAGATAAGCGGGGTAATTTTCGGCGCCTTCCACGGTCGAGTAGTTGATGTCGACGTGTTCGGGTTCTGTCCAGTCGTCGCAGGCGGTAAACGTCGAGCCGAAGGCAGCAACCATCAGTGCCGAAGCAAAATATTTGATTTTGTTATTCATAGAATATGGTTCTAAAATTGATTGTTTTTGACTGTCGGATTAAAGACCCGGTTTGCAAGCCCACCAGAGTTTGGTAGCCCAGTTGTCGGGACCTTTGAGGTAGTCAGCCACGGCTTTCTGCACGTTGGCAAGGTTGTTGGTGTATTCGGCTGAAGGATAAGGCAGACGCTGCGGGCCGCGGTTGATATCCACATCAGTCGAACCGTTGTAAGCCACCGGGATAAGGAACGGATAGCCGGTGCGACGGTAGTCGGCCCAGGCCTCGTTGCCGAGTTTCCAGTTGGCGATCCATTTCTGGGTGATGATTTTCTGCTGTTTCTGCTCTACCGTCAGCGATTCATCCCACTTGATGGTCACGGCGGGTATAGTGCCGTTCCAGGGATTCTGACCCGAAGGATCGAAGAACTGGGCGGGAACGGAAGTATCGTCGGCCACATAGGCTGCATAACCGTCGGCGACACCGTAATCTTCCATCGACAGGCGAATGCCTTCGTTGTAGAACTGTTCGGCCGAACCGCCCATATCCCATCCGAATACGGCGGCGCCTTCGGCACGGAGGAAGCATACTTCCGAAGCGTTCATCCATAATGCCGGAGTGTTGCCGGGCAGGTTGATATCAGAGAAATTGATACTCCATTCGGTGTTGAAGTTGGCCCAACCGCGACGAATGCCGACATATTGTACGGAAACTCCTTCGGGAGAAGTGAGCCAGTTGCCGTCAGCGTCTTTGTAAGGCTCGGGGCGTTTGGAGAATGATGCGTCGTCGGTAGCTGATTCGGTCAGATACTTAGGCAGACGCGGGTCATGGAAGCCGTTGAGATAGCATGCGATTTCAGCACTCGGACGCGAGTCATGAGAGTTGTACATGATGGCCGTACGCATAGAGTTTGTGCTGGTCTGATAGTTTTTCCATGTTGCATTCTGATCATTTGTTTCTATCACACCGCCGTTTGCGGGATTGACAGCCTCCTCGGCTTTCTGCTTTGCAAGAGCCGGGTTGGCGTAGGAAATACGCATAGCCAGACGAAGCTGAAGTGAATTGGCGAATCTGATCCAGTTAGTCACATCGCCACCATAAACCTTATCAACAAGCGGGCTCATGACAGAGGTCGAGTTATCAAGCAAAGTCTGACGTGCCTCGGCGAGTTCTTCAAAGAACTTGTTGTAGACTTCTTCCTGTGAGTCATAAGGAGTCTTTACGGCACCCTCGAAACCGATAGCGGAATAAGGAATCGGGCCGTAAGTATCGGTGACGCGATCCATGGCAGCCACCTTGATTACGTTGGCCACGGCCAGAGGCACGATATCGCCGGAAGTTTCATAATAACTCTCGACCATGGAAATATTGGTGTAGAGAGTAGATATGATCTTTGAATCCGTAAGGAACACACTTGTCCAGTTGTCCGGGGCGTTGTTGCGGACATAGGAGTTCATGAAAGGAGCGCCATCGGAGAAATATCCGCCGAGTGTGCCTCCAAGCAGACAGTCCACAAACTGTGTGCAGTTGACATCCGAGGGAGCAACGGCGCTGCAGATGTTGGTCATCGACGACACCAAAGCGAATCCGTCGGGAGTAAGATCGCCCGGCTCAGACTGTTTGGAGTTGATGTCCAGATAATCGCCCGTACAAGCGGCGGCAGTAAAAAGGATTGCACCGCCGGCTACTATTTTATTTAATGTATGTTTCATTTTGGGCTTGGATTAGAAGTTGAAGTTAACATTGAAACCGAAGCTGCGGAGCGAAGGCATCATGAAGTTGTCGATACCCTGGAAATAGTTTCCGGCAGAAGCGACTGCTTCGGGATCGTAAGGAGCTTTGTTGTAGATCATCCAGAGGTTGCGGCCCACGAGCGAAACCTTGATGTCGCAAACGCCGCCGAGCCACTTGCGCGGGATGAGGTAGCTGAGAGTAGCTTCCTGCAGACGGACGTTGGTGGCCGAGTAGGTGTAGAAC
>CAJJOX010000140.1 GCA_905193485.1 uncultured Porphyromonadaceae bacterium
ACAAGATCGGCAGCTCGAAGATCGGTCCCGACCAGCAGCCCAACGTTGAAATGGTAGCCTCCTACCTCAAAAACCACAAGGATGCCAAGGTCGTTGTCAAAGGCTACGCCTCCAAGGACGGCAACCTCGAATTCAACAAGAAACTTGCCGCAGCACGTGCAGAATCCGTAAAGACAATGCTTGTCAAGAAATACGGCATCGCCGCTGACCGCATCACAGCCGAAGGCGAAGGCATCGGAGAGATGTTCACCGAAAACGACTGGAACCGCGTTTCGATCTGCACACTCGAAGACTGATAAATCACATACAACCACATAAAGCCTGCCTCCGGCGGGCTTTATGCGTTTCTCCACAAATGATGCATGCCGGCATTCCCCCTGTGACAGACAGCGCGACACACCGATTCTTTTTGCAAAATATTTTTTAATGACGTATATTTGTAGCTCACAACCGTTTCTCCTACGGGGTTATGCGATTAAAACAAATAACTGAACAAGTATATGAAAAAAATTCTATTCTTAGCCATCGCAGCCTGCAGCGTAATTTCCGCTCAGGCACAATCCGGTGTCTATCGGACTCCTGAATTTTCCGGCAACTGGTCACTCGGCCTCGGCGCCGGCGTTGCCACTCCGCTCAAAGACCACGCATTTTTCGGCGACATGCGCGGTACATTCGGTTTTCACGTCCAGAAACAGCTTTCGCCTGTATTTGCACTTGGCGTAGAGTCTGACTTCTTGATCAACAGCCATTCGTGGATTGAAAACGATCCGTCGCTTCTCAACGCCGGCATCGATCTCACAGGCAACAGTTCGTCGGCAATCGACCGCATCTATGTAGGCGCATACGGATCATTCAATCTTTTCAACCTTTTTGGCGGCAACAGCTGTCCGCGCCGTTTCTTCGACATTGAGGCTACCGCCGGTGCCGGATGGGGATGGGAAGACTTCCTTCATCAGAATTATTTCGCCACAAAAGCCGGACTGAATTTCAATCTCAACTTCAGCAAAAACTTCACGATGTCGATGCGTCCGGCCGTAGTATTCAATATGACAGGCACAGAATATTCTCCTCTTGACGTTGAGCAGACTTCCGCCGCATACAGCCGAGCAAAAGCAACATTTAATTTTACGCTCGGCTTCACATATCATTTCGGTCCCGGATTCTGTCTGGCGGATGTCGGCAATGAAGCCGAGATCGAAGCTCTTAACGCACGCATCAACAGCCTGCGCGATGAAATCGCAGCCGCTCAGGCCGCAGGCGCCGCAACACAGGTTCAGGCCGCCGCAACAGCTGCAGAGCTCGATGCCTGCAAAAACCGCAAACCCGAAGTCGTTGAAAAAGTAAGCAGCAACCTCCAGAGTGTACGCTACATCTTCTACAAGATCGGCAGCTCGAAGATCGGTCCCGACCAGCAGCCCAACGTTGAAATGGTGGCTTCCTACCTCAAAAACCACAAGGATGCCAAGGTCATTGTCAAAGGCTACGCCTCCAAGGACGGCAACCTCGAATTCAACAAACGCCTTGCCGCAGCCCGTGCCGAATCTGTCAAGACCATGCTCGTCGACAAATACGGCATCTCTGCCGACCGCATCACAGCTGAAGGCGAAGGCATCGGCGAGATGTTCTCGGAAAACGACTGGAACCGCGTTTCGATCTGCACACTTGAAAACTGATTTATCGACAGGTATATACCACACATTTCATAACGACACCGCCACGGAACCATGTTTTTGTGGCGGTGTCTGTTTGCCGACGACAGCCGGCGAGCCTGCAACCAGTCGACACCCACAGGCATCAGACATCCCTTCGTGATCCTTTCGCATTGTCTTTCGATGAATTAACACTTATTTTCCACCCAAGCCGAAAAGAATTCGTAAATTTGCCGCTATGATTTTCGACATGGTGCAAATAAATGCTCTCAGCCGCTTGTTGGCAGATTGCCGCAATGTCGCTATCGTGTGCCACATGACACCCGACGGCGATGCCCTCGGCTCGTCGCTCTTCCTCATGCATCTTCTTGAGAATCTTGGAAAGAAAGCCGCTGTCGTTGTGCCCGACATCCCTCCGCAGACCCTTTGTTTCCTGCCGGGTTTCGACCTTATCACCGTAGCTTCATATCAAACATCTCGGGCAGCTACGCTCTTTCGGTCGGCCGACATTATTTTCTGCCTCGACTTCAACGACATGAAGCGGATTGACCGCACGGCCAATTTGGTCGAGAACGCGCGTGCTCCGCGTGTGGTCATCGACCATCACCTCAATCCATCGATCGAAGCCGATGTGTTGATTTCGCATCCCGAAGTGTCGTCGACATGTGCTTTGCTTTTTCAAGTGACGGAAGCCCTGGGACTTGACAACGCTCTCACAGCCGATGCGGCAACGTGCTGCTGCACGGGAATGATGACTGATACAGGCAATTTTTCCTACAACTCAAACGATCCGGAACTCTATCGCATCCTCGCCCGACTTGTTGCCACCGGCATCGACAAAGACGCAATCTATACACGCCTTTTCAACACCAACTCCGAACAACGCATCCGCATAATGGGCTACGGACAAAGCTCCAAATTGCAGATATTCCCCGAGCATCAGGCCGCTATGATCACCCTTTCGCTCGATGAACTGCGTCGTTTCGGTTACCATCGCGGCGACACGGAAGCTCTGGTCAACGTACCGCTCAGCATTCCGGGGATCACCTATTCCATATTCCTGCGCGAGGATGAATCGGATTATGTCAAGGTGTCGATGCGCAGCAAAGGCGATTTTTCCGTCAAACGCATCTGTGAGGAAAATTTCGGCGGCGGCGGTCATCGAAATGCCGCCGGAGGCGAGATGCGCCGGCCACTGCCTGAGGTCATAGACAAAGTGCTTGCCATCATGCCGCTTTATGACAGTATGCTTCCGCCGTCCGATGCCACAGCATGCCCTTCCGAATCTGATAACTGACAATTCCAACCATCAAGATAATGAAAAAATTCCGTAAGATATTCCTTTCAATCATTTCTTCCGTCGTAGTGGTTCTCATGCTGCAGTCATGTGAAAGCGGCCGCAGCTATTCCGAACTTCTCAACGACGAGAACATGGCGGTCAACCGCTTCCTCGTCGATCAATGGGTAATTCCTGAGATACCGGCCGATTCAGTCTTTATCACAGGCCCCGACGCACCATATTACCAGCTTGATGAAGAGGGAAACATCTACATGCAGGTGCTTGACGCCGGTTCTGGCGAAAAGGTGACCGACGACCAGGTGGTATATTTCCGCTTCAAACGCTACAATCTTTCGTATTATGCCGGCAATCTCGAATCAACCCCCAGCGAAGGCAATCAGGACGACATGACCCAGTCGCCTACATCGTTCCGATATCAGAATTTCACCATCCCGTCGTCATCGCAATGGGGCACCGGCATACAGATGCCGCTCAACTTCCTGAAACTCGGATGCGACGTCAATCTTGTCGTTAAATCACAATATGGCTGGACCAGCGAAGTTAGCTACGTCATTCCGTATCTCTATCGCATTCGTTATTATAAGAGCCAGATCTGAGTGCGAAACACGGATTGTCATCCCTTAGTAAATTAATTGTCAATATTCATAGCCATTATCACATCATGACACTGATAAAATCCATATCCGGTATCCGCGGAACAATCGGCGGAGCACCCTCCGAGGGACTTTCGCCCGTTGACATTGTCAAATTTACAGCTGCCTACGCCACGTTCATACGTAAAAATTCGCCTGTCGGCTCCAATACGATTGTTGTCGGCCGCGACGCCCGTCTTTCGGGCAATATGGTGAGCGGCATAGTTGTCGCCACGCTGTGTGCGATGGGATTTGACGTGGTCAACATCGGCCTGGCCTCTACACCTACCACTGAGATCGCCGTCACCGGCGAGAATGCCGACGGGGGAATCATCATCACGGCCAGCCATAATCCCACGCAATGGAACGCACTCAAGCTGCTCAACCACCATGGCGAGTTTCTCAACGATGCCGAGGGCAAGGAAGTGCTGCGCATAGCTGCTGCCGATGATTACCGTTTCGCCGAAGTGGCCGACCTCGGACATGAATTCGCCAACAACACCTACAACCGCCGTCACATCGATCAGGTTCTCGCTCTCGACCTTGTCGACAGGCAGGCTATCGCCGACGCAAACTTCACTGTGGCCGTCGATGCAGTCAATTCTGTGGGAGGCGTGGTCATTCCGCAGCTGCTTCGTGCTCTTGGTGTGAAAAATATCATCGAACTTAATTGCGAGGCCAACGGACGTTTTGCACATACCCCCGAGCCGATACCTGAAAACCTCACACAGATTGCCAGCCTGATGAAAGAGGGGCGTGCAGATGTGGGATTTGTTGTCGATCCCGATGTCGATCGTCTTGCCATTGTCATGGAAAACGGTGAAATGTTCGTCGAGGAATACACACTGGTGGCTGTCGCTGACTATGTGCTTTCCCAGACTCCCGGCGCGACCGTTTCCAATCTCAGTTCGTCACGCGCGCTACGCGATGTAACCCGGGCTCACGGCTGCAGCTATTCGGCTTCGGCTGTCGGCGAGGTCAACGTCACCACCGAAATGAAACGCACAGGCGCCGTGATTGGCGGCGAAGGCAACGGCGGAGTCATTTATCCCGCGGCACACTATGGACGCGATGCTCTTGTCGGTGTGGCATTATTCCTGACGCTCCTTGCCAAGAGCGGCAAGAAAGTGTCGGAGCTGAAAGCCGGCTATCCCCCCTACGCCATCGCCAAAAACAAGATCCAGCTCACTCCGTCGATCAATGTCGATGCTCTCCTTGATGAAGTGAAGCGCATCTATGCCAACGAAAAAATCACCGATATCGACGGCGTTAAGATCGATTTTGCCAACGGCTGGGTTCATCTGCGCAAATCCAACACCGAACCGATCATACGCATCTACTCCGAGGCTCCCACCATGGCCGAGGCAGATGCGCTCGCCGACGATATCAAAGCTGTCGTTGCCGGCATGACCGTCTGATCCGGGATTGTTGTCAATAGCCTTTCGTCATCAAAAACGCATCAATCTTTCTCTTCTCGCTGATGAAACGCCTTGCTGTCACATCGGTCATATTGTTTTTGGCCATTGCCTCCGGACTGTCGGCCGGCAATTGTCCACCTGTCGGATATGGACTTGTCGACGTTTCGGTAGCCAGCCTCCGGCATGAGCCGGCGCATGCATCCGAAATGGAGACGCAAATCCTTTACGGCACACCCGTCGAAATACTTTCCGACTCGCTTACCGACTGGTGTTTGTGTCGCACGCCCGATGGTTATGAGGCGTATATCCACCGCAGCGCATTCACGCCAAAAAGCGAAACCGAGATGCAGCGTTGGCGTTCATCCGACCGCTTGATTGTCACGGCATCAGGCGAGCGACACTTGCTCGCCGACACCCTCTCGTCATCACCCCGCAATGTGGTGAGTGATGTCACGTGGCTTTCTATTCTGGAAGGAGCCGTCGCTCCCGGATCCGATTTCGCTTCGGTGACGCTTCCTGATGGACGTCATGGCTATCTGCCGGCTTCGTCGGTTGACGATTTTGCAGAATGGGCTTCACGTGTTCCGGATGCCGATGCTCTTGTCGATGCCGCGTTCTTCATGCGCGGAGTACCTTATTTATGGGGTGCGGCCTCATCGAAAGCCGTCGATTGCTCGGGGCTGACCCAACTGTGCTACTTCTCCGCAGGCCTCCTGCTGCCACGCAATGCCTCCAGGCAGGCCGTCAGAGGGACCGAGATTGATTTTGACGATCCCACGGCATTATGCAGGGCCGACTTGCTCTTTTTCGGTGATGGGGAAGGCTCGCGCATCACTCATGTAGCCCTTTTCGATGGCGACACACGATATATCCATGCCTCTGGCAAGGTGTTTGAAAGCAGTTTCGACCCGAACCATCCGCTTTTCATCCCGCGGCGGGTGCTCAAGGCCGTACGGATTCTCGGCACACCCGACGCAGCGACAATGTCAGTGGCCGTCCATCCGGCTTATTTCAATCGTTAAACCGTCACAATCACCGGATTGTTATTAATCAATAAATTGTTATTAATCAATAAAGAACTATCAACTGTTTAAATACTCACCATTATGAAAGCAAAAACCTTATTGCTCATCCTTTTGACCGCCATCTCTCTTTCGGTCACAAGTTGCGTCAGCAAAAAGAAATATGCTGAA
>CAJJOX010000141.1 GCA_905193485.1 uncultured Porphyromonadaceae bacterium
TCCAAGACTCTCAATAAAGCGAGTTAATTTTGGAACATGAAACTGAACACCCTACTAATTAAATAAAGCGGCATTATGGAATTTCACCGTAATGCCGTTTTATTCGTATGAGAAGAGCCTGATTAATCCTGTGCAAAGAAATTGGTAAAGACTCCTCTTTCTTGTTCAGGTGTCCCGATGGTTTCTTTGGCTGACTTTATGGCTTTTATAAGGAAAGTCATATTATGGCCGAGATTGCGCATGGTCTGGAGTCCTTCTTTGTCCTTTTCAACATCTTCGGGGGTATAACCGTGTACTTCGTTCCAGTATGTGCTGGATATTACCGGCATTGACGATATGGTGAAGTATTTGTTGATTTCATCGAACGCGGAAGTCGAACCTGCACGCCGGGACGAAATAACAGCCGCCCCGACCTTCATTGTCTTGTCAAAAGTTCCCATTGTCGAATAAAACAGTCGGTCAAGGAAAGACAGCAACTGACCATTGGCTCCGGCAAAATAGGTAGGAGTGCCAATCAACAGACCATCGCACCCGGCAAAGAGCGGAGCTGTTTCGTTTACCACATCGCTGAATACACATCTGCCTGTTGTTCGACATTTCCGACAACCGATACAGCCTCTGACATCCTTATTGCCGATATTTACACGATGAGTATCAATCCCGTTTTGATTCAGGATACGCTCAACTTCCAGTAATGCCCTGTCTGTGCAACCATGGATTTCAGGGCTTCCGTTTATTACAAGTACATTCATAATCAGTCAGCAAGGTTATTCTGTTGTAGCCATTGGGCGACGTGTGCGGCAATAACATCGTTGTTAAGCTCCTGCATGAGAAAATGGGAATTGCCGCGAATACCGATTTTCGGAAGTTCGACCAGTGTGGCATTACCGCCGTGACGATTGATTGCCTTTACAAATTCACGTGCCATTTTCAGGCGGACTTCCCAGTTGCTCCCACCCAATGTCGTGGCATTGGCTTCTGGAATATAGTCGCCAAAATATATGATAATCGGCTTTTTTGTGAGTTCCGTGAACTTGTCAGGAGCTACCGCCACTCCGGCAAGTCCTCCCGTTAGTCCCGGCAGTGGCTCAGGCACCTCGCCTTCAGGAAAAACAAAGCCTCCAGGTTCAAGAGCCACCACTCCTTTTACCTGAGGATTGTTCATTGCCGCCATCCATCCGGGAAAGCCTCCAGCCGAGTGGGTCACAAGAATATTGTCGCCGATTTTCTGCGACACGGCGTCAAGAGCTGCCACATCGAGCTGATGGTTGCTCAGGTCGGGCACCATCTGCCTGAAAAAGTTGGATACACTCAGTGAATCTTTAGGAAACTGGATTCCTTCGTTCCACTGGGGCCATAAGCCCATGCGCCAGATGTCGAACCAGAACTCTTCGTCAGCCACGGGTTTTACCGTGACTTCTGCACTTGTGCGAGAGGCATGACCTCTGCCCGGAAGGTCAAGGACGTATGTCGGGTATCCTTCGCGCAGCAGGAGAGTGGCAAAACCGTCACGCCCGTCAGGTGTCGTTTCCCAGCACACTCCGTCACTGCCAAATCCATGAACGAATACCAACGGCAACTTCTTTGCCTGTACCGGAATCTGGTATCTTGCAAACGCATGGTTGCACCGGTATGTCTGCCCATCCTGTATCGGATTTGTCCAACCGACAAATGTATCCGGGTCAAAAGTGCCGGGGCGCTGAATGGTAGTTCCGCCTATTGGAAACTGTCCCTGTCGCTCTATCATAAGTGGCTTGGTGGCAAAACTTGTAATGCTTATAGCCGAGAGTATTAAAAATGCAATTCGTTTCATTTATTATCATATTGTTTTACTACATCAAAATAACGGAAAATTGTGGTTGCTTTTATTATACTTTTTTCGGTATTACCTGCCATAAACTCCTGAAACTCTTTAATCGTATAGCGGATATGCAGACATGCTGAGGATTATCAAACATGTCTGTTTGAATTTCTGAATTATAGGCAAAAGTCCCCGAAATTTTCAATGCTATGTATCATTCCATATTAAGTAATTTTGCCGAAGCGAAAACAACAGCAAAATCAAAGTATATGAAAATCAAATTTGTAGCACTGATTATAATGATAGCCATAGCATCATTTTCAACGACGGCACAGGATTTTAAGCAGCCGTATCCGATTGGTAAAGCTATGACAGGCAACCCCAATTTCATAGGCACTGCATATCTTTATCCCATGTCGGAAGTAAAGGAACTTAATGTTCCGATGTTCAACGTTTCTTTCGAGCCGGGCTGTCGCAACAGTTGGCATCGTCATTCTGGTGGTCAACTCCTTATTGCAACGGCAGGGGTAGGTTACTATCAGGAGAAAGGCAAACCTGCGAGAAGGCTTTTTCCGGGAGATATTGTTGAAATAGCTCCTGATGTCGAGCATTGGCATGGGGCTGCGCCTGACAGTTGGTTCGCCCACATCGCCATAGAATGTAATCCGGATAACAACAATGTGACATGGCTTTCGCCTGTTACTGACGAAGAATATCAGAAGGCTACTGCTGATGCCGTTAATAAGTATGCCGAAAGCAACAAGATTCTTTCGCCTCGACAGCAAGCTATTGTGGCAATCGGTTCCTGCACGGGACGTGGTAATCTTGAACATCTTAATGAAGCACTTATAGGAGGACTTGATGCAGGGATGACCGTGAATGAGATTAAGGAAATTCTCGTACAGGCTTACGCATACGCCGGTTTCCCTCGTTCTCTACGCGCTTTGCAGACATTCATGGCTCTGCTCGACAAACGCAAGGCTACCGGAATAAATGATACAATAGGCAGGGAAGCAAGTCCTGTGCCGGATATGGACGATAAGACAAAGTATGCTCTCGGAAAGAAGAACCTTGCCGAATTGTCAGGTGTTCCTGCGGATGCTCCGGCAAGTGGTTACGCTGTATTCGCACCTGTTATTGACAAGTTCTTGAAAGGACATCTGTTTGCAGACATTTTCAATCGCGATATTCTTTCGTGGCAAGACCGTGAACTTGCAACCGTTTCGATTATCGCCGGAGTCGGAGGTGTGGAGCCTATGGCTGCGGCTCACATGGGGATATGTCTTCATCAGGGGCTGACACCTGCGCAACTGACAGCATTACTTAATATTGTTGAAACCTATATCGGGCCTGAATATTCAAATCCATTACGACCTGTGGTAAAAAGATTTGAGAATAACCATTAACAAAGATATATTCAAAATGATGTCGAAAAATAATAAATTCCCCAATATCGTTTTGTTGATGTCTTTTTTAATCAGTTGCTGGCTTACATCATGCTCGACTGAAAACGCCATTTGGAACGACCCGGATAAACCTGTTGAAAATACGCCGGCCAATAATGTGGGGTCGGAAACTACAGAGCCAATGGATAGATACTATACATCACAATCAACAGTTTCTGATGTAATAAACGACCCGGTTTTCGGATCATTCGGCAGATTGTTGTTCCCGGTTGACCGAAATGTGCCACCTTCGATGACACTGGCACAGGTCAGCACCTCTAACGTATATATGTGGTATCCATATATCCAAGTTGAAAATACGGTGGAGATATTGAATTATCTTCACTCGCAAGCAGCAAACGGAGAGCAGATATTCCACAGTATATATTCGGCAGATGAAATTGCACAAGACAGGTCTAAAAAAGATACCGGTCTATTTGTATTTAAGGGCGAAATCGGAAATCCATTTGCCATTACTAACGCCGGTGGTGGTTTTGCCTATGTCGGAGCAATGCACGACAGTTTCCCTCATTCGCTGGAACTTAGCAAAGCCGGATACACAGCTTTCGCCTTGATTTATAGGCCTGATGATCCCTACACAGATTTAGCACAGGCAATTTCATACATTTATGAAAATGCCGACAGACTGGGCGTTGAAAAAGAAAACTATTCTCTTTGGGGCGGCTCCGCCGGTGCGAGAATGGCTGCGACATTAGGCAATAAAGGTTATCTTACTCAACTTACGGGTAATTCCAATCTACCACAAGCAACGGCAGTGATAATGCAATATACCGGTTATTCATCAGTATCTCCGTTAGATCCTCCGACATATAATTGTGTAGGCTCTAATGATGGTATCGCTTCATGGCGCACAATGCAGAACCGTCTGCAACGACTTTCAGATATGGGAATACCAACTGAATTTCATGTCTATGAAGGTTTGGGGCATGGATTTGGTATTGGCATCGGTACGGTTGCGGAAGGCTGGATTAACGATGCCATCAATTTCTGGAAAGCAAATATGCACAATGATGACAGTTCCGGTATTCCACCGGTCTATGCCGATTGAATATCTCACACAGATTCATTCTCTTATGATGCTCAAAAAAGCGAAGGGCAAATAAATCCTTCGCTTTTTTGTATCTGGACATTATAAGGGTATTTCAGTAAAATTGGAAAATATCACCGATTTTAACGAAATAATCAATAGTGCGATGATTCGTAATTTTGATTCCTTTTAGTTCAATGTCGGGTTGAGTTATATCTGACAAAACTGAAATATCAATTAACACATTTAATAATTTTCAAAACAATGAACAGAATCCTCATTGTTGAAGCCTCCGAATCCGACCGTAGGCTTATGTCGGGCTTGCTCACGCGGGCCGGATACGAGCCGATTGCCGTCGATAAGATGGAGGCTGCAAAAGACGAGGTGGCGAAACTGCCACCCGGCGCGGTCGTGGTAGCGGCGATGAAATTCGCCCACGGCACAGCGCAAGAGTTAATCAACTGGCAAAAGCGCGAGGGATACAAATTCCCCGTAATTGCCGTTGTGGATAACATGAATGCCGTGGATCTTCTCTCGGTGATGCGCGACGGCGGAGCCGTTGACATCATTCAGCGTCCGGCGATAGACAGGCAACTTGTCGAGACAGTCGGCAGGTATGCAAAGCCGGAGAGCATCGTAATCCAGCTTGACAATGCGCTGATTCCTCGGCGGAGCGTGAAGTTCAGGGAGATAGAGCAGGCAATCGGACGCATAGCCCAAACAAATGCCAACTGCATCATCTTCGGCGAAAGCGGCATAGGCAAGGAGCAGATTGCGCGACAAATATATCTCCAAAGCTCCCGTACACAGAAGCCGATAACGGTAATCGAAGCCGGAGGAGCGGAACTTGTCGGACTGCATGACCCTAAATCCGACCGCAACGAGATGTATAACCGTATAAAGAGCTACTTCACAAACGCTGACGGCGGCACAATCATCGTCAAGAATATCCAGTTACTCAACTTCGAGAAACAATCGGTGCTTCTGCATATTCTCTCGGAGGAACATCCCGATGTCAGGATGATATGCACTGCCAACGGATCGCTGATGAAGATGCTTGCCGATGGTGATTTCCGCGACAACCTTTTCTTCATTCTGCGACAGTCATCCATAAACGTGCCGCCGTTGCGAGAGATGACGGAGGATATATCGGACATTGCCGATTACCTCCTTGCCATATATGCGCAGAAAACATCACAAGGAAAGAAGCGGCTCGATGCCTTGGCAATCAAGGCTCTGAAACTGCACCCGTGGCCCGGTAACATCCGTGAGCTGAAGGACACTGTTCTTTTCGCCGCCTTCCATGCCGACAGCGATACAATCTCCGCCGATGACCTTGTTTTCAGCGAAATCCAGCCGGATACCGCCGAAGACCTGACGCACCGCAATCCGAGGGCGGAACGAGACAGAATAATCAAGGCTTATATCCGTGCCGGAACTTGGCGAGGTGCCGCTCAACTGCTGAATGTATCTGAAAAGACACTGATTCAGCTTCGTAAGAAGCACCACATCAATTCCAAAGGAGAAATTGAGGCTTGATTACCTCGATAAAAATGCGTAACTTTGCAAAGCAAAAGAGCAAAGAATAGCGACTGAAGAGTCAGCCGCATCAAAAATACAGGATAACATAACTTCCGCAGAAGTTCCATTGTAAATCTGCAAATTTATCAAAGGACGAACTTGGCGTGAGGCTTATGCTATGCTTATCGCATAGCGTATAGTTACTCAAGCTTTCGTCCAAGGCATTGCAGAGCCGACAATGGTAAGCGTAGGTTTCTATACGCTATTTTTTTACCATTGTCTAATCCATTTATAGCACTAAAATCCTTTACCTTTGGAAAACCGCAGTTGGCTGTTCGCCAACTATCCGGATTTAACAT
>CAJJOX010000142.1 GCA_905193485.1 uncultured Porphyromonadaceae bacterium
AGGAAGGGGGTTGTGTCCCCGCCTCTATTGCCAAGGAAATCAGCCGAACCGCCACTTAGAGATGAATCATCGAACGGAGTTGACGAACCGCTGTTGAGGCTCGACTCAATTGCTGTCAGCCCCGATGGCACATCCTGGCCGGACCAGTTTTCGAAACGGGCGAATTCAGCCTTAAACCGCAATTCGACATCATCCACGCGGCCACTGCGGTGTTTGGCCACGATAAACTCTGCAAGGCCCCGTATATCACGGTCGTTGGCATCAACGCCCGAACGCATATAATATTCGGGGCGATGGATAAAGCAGACAATATCGGCATCCTGCTCGATGGCTCCACTTTCTCGAAGGTCGGAGAGCTGAGGACGCTTGCCTTCTTTGCTGTCGCCACGCGACTCCACACTTCGGTTTAACTGCGACAAAGCTATAATGGGGATGTTAAGCTCTTTGGCCAACTGCTTAAGCGAGCGCGATATCATACTCACCTCCTGCTCGCGGCTGCCGAATTTCATTCCCGATGCATTCATAAGCTGGAGGTAGTCGATGATTATGATGCGCACATTATGTTCTCGGACCAGACGCCTGGCCTTCGTTCGGAGTTCAAAAATCGACAATGATGGCGTGTCATCGATGTAAAGTGGTGCACCATACAGATGTTTGATGCGTGCCATCAGCTGATCCCATTCCATCGGACTCAGCTGCCCACTCTTGATTTTTTCGCTCGGGAGTTCGCATACGTTGCTCACCAATCGATTGACAAGCTGAAGATTAGACATCTCAAGCGAAAAGATGGCTGTCGGTGTGTTGTAGTTCACCGCCATATTCTTTGCCATGGATAAAACAAATGCCGTCTTACCCATGGCCGGTCGAGCCGCGATGATGATCAGGTCAGAGTTCTGCCATCCCGATGTGAGTTTGTCAAGTTCGTGAAATCCGGTTTCCAATCCGCTCAGACCCGAAGTGCGGTTAGCGGCCGCCTGAATCTGCTCGATAGCCTGACCGATAACCGGATCGATCTGTGTCACGTCTTTTTTTACGTTGCGTTGCGATATCTCGAAAAGCTTTCCTTCGGCTTCCTGCATGAGATCGTCAACATCATTGCTCTCGTCGAAGGCCTTACGTTCGATTTCGGAAGCGAAACTGATCAGTTCACGTGCCAGATATTTCTGAGCGACGATGCGGGCATGATAATCGACATGAGCGCCGGAGGCCACGCGTGAAGTCAACTCCGAAACAAACATCGGGCCACCTACCTCATCAAGTGTGCCGTTCAACCGCAGCTGCTCAGTCACCGTGAGCATGTCGATCGGTTGCTGCGAAGCGCCAAGAGTCTGGATTGCTTCGTAAATCTTACGGTTGGCCGGCTCATAGAAGCTTTCGGCTTTCAGTATGTCGCAAACAATGGTATACGCGTCCTTTTCAAGCATCAAAGCTCCGAGCACGGCTTCTTCAAGATCTTTGTCCTGAGGCAGCTGGCGTCCGCCATAATCATATAATGCTTTTCGCTGCTGAGTATTGCGTTTATTATTGTTGTCGGAAGTATCTATAGGCATGGTGTAGGCAGAAAGCGTTACTTCATTTGTTATTCCGGTGCAAATTTACAATTTATTTCGTAACTTCGCCTTTCGATTTTTCATAAGCTTCTCAACACCTTATCAACATGGTTGTATTTCCCAACGCCAAAATCAATCTCGGGCTTAACATTACAGCACGCCGGCCCGACGGATACCACGACATCTGTTCTTTGATGGTTCCCACTGCCTGGTGCGATATTCTCGAGATCGTTCCGGCCAAAGGCAACGACACCACTCTGTCAGTCACCGGCCGGCCTGTCGATTGTCCGCCGGAAAAGAATCTTGTAATGAAGGCTGTGCGCGCGCTCAATGAAGTCGTTGAAGTGCCGGATGTCGATATTTTTCTTCATAAAATAATTCCTGACGGTGCGGGACTCGGAGGAGGATCTGCCGATGCCGCATTCACGCTTACGACACTTGACAAACTGTTCAGGTTCGGGCTTACACAACATGAGCTGGCTGATATAGCCTCCACAATAGGCTCTGACTGCCCGTTTTTCATATACAACCGGCCAATGATGGCCACCGGTACCGGCACCACTCTCACGCCATTCGATTGCGACGGTCTTTCCGGCCTCACGATTGCCATAGTCAAGCCCGATATACATATATCGACAGCTGAAGCCTACGCCGGAATAACGCCATGCATACCCGAGATGCCCCTGTCTGACATTCTCATGCTCCCGCCACATGAATGGCGCAGATGTCTGATCAATGATTTTGAGGCTCCTCTCGCCAGCGTCCACAATGCCATCGGCGACATACGCGACAATATGTATGCCCACGGTGCCCTTTATGCATCACTTTCAGGATCAGGCTCTGCCGTGTATGGATTGTTTGTCGATGACAAAATGGCAGAGCGGGCGGCAGCCAGTCAACCGGGATATGCTTCTTTTGTCGGCAAGCTGACACTGTTTTGAACGATATGCCTCATTATTTGTTATCAATTTAACCGTGAGCAACCGCATCGGCGGTTTTGGCAACGTTTTTGTTAGATCGCTTATCAAATATCTCATCACCATCGATTATGTCAAAGGAAAAAAATAAAAAAAATGTAGAGCCGGAAGTTGAAGAAGCTGAAATACTCGACAACGTTCCGGAAGCCGCCTCAGAGGACGAGAGTGCGGAACAGATTGAAAATGACGAAATGGCGCAGATCGATTCTCTCTGCAAACAACTCGCCGAAGAAAAAGAGAAAGTTGAGAAAGAAAAGAAAGAATATCTTTTCCTGATGGCCGAATTCGACAACTTCCGTAAACGCACTCTCAAAGAAAAAGGAGATCTCATACGCAATGCTGCCGAATCGGCGATGAAAGGCATTCTGCCCATAGTAGATGATTTCGAACGCGGACTCGATGCCGTAAAAAGTTCATCCGACGCCGAAGCTGTCAGAGAGGGAATGGAACTTATCTACAACAAACTCATCAAGTATCTCGAACAGAATGGGGTGAAGCCCATTGACAGCACCGGTGCGACATTTGACCCGGAGTTACATGAAGCCATAGCTATGGTTCCGGTGGAAGACGAGAATCTTAAAGGCAAGGTGATCGACACTCCGACCAAAGGATATACCATCAACGGCGACAAAGTGCTCCGTTTTGCAAAAGTGGCAGTAGGCCAGTGATTGCAGCCATCCACAACAATTTGTTTTTAGGATAATGGAAAAAAGAGATTACTACGAAGTGCTCGGCGTGAGCAAAACCGCCACTCCGGATGAGCTGAAAAAAGCTTATCGCAAGCTTGCCATAAAATATCATCCCGACAAAAACCCCGGCGACAAATCAGCCGAGGAAAAATTCAAGGAAGCAGCCGAAGCCTATGATGTGCTCAGCAACCCTGAAAAACGTCAGCGTTACGACCAGTTCGGCCATAACATGGGGCCGCAAGGATTCCCCGGCGGCGGTGCCGGCGGCGGTTTCAGCACCAATATGTCGATGGACGACATTTTCAGCATGTTTGGCGATATCTTCGGCGGTCGTGGCGGATTCGATATGGGCGGATTTGGCAGTGCGACAGCCGCAGGCGGCCGACGCGCACGCACCCGGCAACGCCGGGGCGACGACTTACGCATAACCTTAAAACTGTCGCTTGAGGATCTTGCAAAAGGTGTCACCAAGACCATCAAGCTCAAGTCATTCTGCAAAGATGACCATTGCAACGGCACCGGAGCTAAAGACGGCACCTCATTCGCCACGTGCCAGACATGTCATGGCACCGGCGTTGTCGAACGTGTGCAGCAGACCATCCTCGGATCGCAATACGTGCAGGCGGTGTGTCCGACCTGCAATGGCGAAGGAAAGACCATTCTCGAAAAATGCACCTACTGCGGAGGCACAGGAGTCGAACAACGCGAACAGACTGTCAGCATAAACATTCCCGCCGGAACAGAAGGCGGATCCATACTTACCGTAAAAGGCAGAGGCAACGCGCCCATGCATGGCGGCGTCAACGGCGACCTTCTTGTTGTGATAGAAGAGATCGCCCATCCCGAGCTGATACGCGACGGTAATGATGTGATCTACAATCTAATGCTCGATTTCCCCACAGCAGCTCTCGGCGGATCGGTCGAAGTTCCGACCATCGGGGGACGTGCGCGCCTGAAAATCCAGCCCGGCACCCAGCCCGGAAAAATACTTCGCCTTCGCGGCAAGGGACTCCCCTCACCCGACGGACGTGGAACCGGCGACGAACTTGTCAACGTCATGGTATACGTACCTGAAAATCTGACGGAAGACGAAAAAGCCAACATCGAACAGCTTCGTCAATCGCCCGGAATGAAGCCCGATGAATCAGCAAAAAACCGCATTTTCAGCCGGCTCCGACACTTATTTGACTAATAACGTTTTGCCCTAAAAAAGCACCGTGTCACGAAACATACATGACACGGTGCTTTTTCATTTGGATTCAGACGAACCATCATTTTCCACGAAGCGTTTAAAACATATATTTCATCCGCAAACTAATGCATCACTACACATGCTTATGAAACGCTTCCTCACATTTGCTTTTCCGATCCTTCTGACCATGACGGCCGGAGCCCAGACGAAAAATCTCGTCGACCAGCAGACCGATTCGCTCATCGCTTCCCACAAAATCATCAATATCGACCGTGACGGCAGCGAGAACAATCCGGGCTACAGTGATTCGATCAAGTCACTTATCGAAAACTTCTATTATGACCAGTTCCGCCACTTCCAGGATCCTGCCGCACCCTACTTCCTGTTTCTCAGTCACGACGCATCTCTTGCCATGGGTATTGGCGGAGCCGTAAGGATGAGAGCTTATTTCGACTGGAATGGAGCCATTCCTTCCCCCGGATTCGCTCCTTACCTCATTCCCATGCACCCTGATCCAGCCAAAATGCGCAATTTCGACACGACACCCGCAGGGACATGTCTTTTCTTCCGCGTGATCGGACGCAATAAAAAGCTCGGTCAATATCAATTGTATATCGAAGCAAACTTTAACGGTTACGAAGCACGCGACTTCCACCTCAAAAAAGCCTATGCGATCATTAATGACTTTACCATCGGATATGCCAGTTCGACTTACAGCGACCCGGCCGCCCTGCCTCCAACGGTTGACGCACAGGGGCCGAGCAACAAGCTCAGCCATACGGCGGTACTCGTACGCTACATGCCTCGTATCAAAAAAAATTGGGTAGCAGCCGTTTCACTCGAGACGCCCTCAACATCAATAAATTATTCCGACAGCACCGAGAAAGTCAACACCTGGATTCCGGATGCGGCCGCGTTCCTACAGTATGAATGGGACCGTACATCGCACGTCCGTTTCTCGGGTATCGTAAGATCTCTCCCCTACCGCGACATGCTGGAAGGCCGCAACCACAACAAAATAGGCTGGGGCATCATGCTCAGTTCTGTCGCACATCCCACCGACCGCATCACCACCTATGCGACATTGAATTACGGACGAGGTTATGCCTCACTTGGGGGTGACCTGCTCATAGGCAATTATGATCTGATCCCCGATCCGGGAAAGGCAGGGAAACTCTATACGCCAGCCTCTTATGGATGGTGCCTTGGAATACAATATAATTTCCGACCTAATCTATTTGTCAGCACATCCCTCAGCCAAACACGCTTTTTACCCAAAGGCCCCGTTGATCCTGAAGAATACCGCTACGGCATGACCGGCAATGTAAACATTTTCTGGAATATGACTCCGCGAATGCAACTCGGCGCCGAATATGACTACGGATGCCGCCGCAACTTCAGTGGAGAACGCCGCTGGGCACAGCGTATCGGAGCCGTGGCACAGTTTTCATTTTAACCGGGAAGAATCCTCCATAAATAGCCCCGCCATGCAATCGTACAGTCGTCCGCGATAGCGTATTGAAGCCTTCCTTTATAAGTTCTAACTTTGC
>CAJJOX010000143.1 GCA_905193485.1 uncultured Porphyromonadaceae bacterium
CTTTACGCCTTAAAAAGTTTTGATGTTGTAAAAAATTAAGATGCGTCAGCCCTGAAATTAGACTCGGTCTAAATTGTGAGGTATGGAAAATATTTGTAACTTCGCGGGCGATTATGAGAAAATTGTATTTGACAATGCTTTGCGCGGCTTTCTTTGCGAACAGTCCGGGGGTGAACGCCCAGGAGTCCGCGGGCAGTCCCGACGGAGTGACGCCGGCAGCGGCCGACAGCCTCGAGCAGATGCTTGAAGAGGTGGTTGTGAATGCTCCGCGAGGCCAGCGCAAGATGATAGGTGTGATTAACGGAGAGGTGATCTCGGCAACGGAATTGAAAAGAGCCGCCTGCTGCAATCTCGGGGAGAGTTTCACCACCAATCCGTCGGTCGACGTGAACTATACGGATGCCGCCACGGGCGCACGCCAGATCAGGCTGCTCGGCCTGTCGGGATCGTATGTGCAGATGCTGACGGAGAATGTGCCCAACTTCCGCGGCGCGGCTGCTCCTTACGGCCTGGGATATGTACCGGGGCCGTGGATGCAGTCGATACAGGTGTCGAAAGGCTCGTCGTCGGTCAAGAACGGCTATGAATCAATCACCGGTCAGATAAATGTGGAGATGAAGAAGCCACAGCTCGATCCGTCGGTTTCCGTGAACGGATTCTACGACATGATGAACAAGATGGAGCTTAACGCCGACGGCAACATGCACTTCGGGCGCAGCTGGAGCGGCGGAGTGCTGGCACATTTCGAGAACGGATTCAGCAGTCACGACGGCAACGACGACGGATTTTCCGACATGCCCCGGGTGCGTCAGGTGTCGGTGATGCCGAGGGTCGCCTATCTCGGCACGAAGTATGTGTTTCAGGCGGCTGTGAAATTTCTCGACGAGAGGCGTCTGAGCGGTCAGGACGAGCATCATGCCGTGCCGGCTGCCGGACATCCACTATATAAGATACGCATCGACACGCGGCGCTGGGAGGCGATGACCAAGAATGCCTATATGTTTGACCGCGACAATGACGGCAATGTGGCGCTTATCCTGTCGGCGTCGGCTCACGACCAGGACGCTTCCTACGGACTTCGCCTTTGTGATATCGACCAGCGCGAAGTGTATGCCTCGCTGATGTTCGAGCGTAAATGGAACGGCCTGCATGCCCTCAGCACCGGTCTTTCGATGAATTATGACTATCTCGACCAACGCTACCGGCTGACAGCCGACGCCGCGCTGCCTATGGAGCGGCGCTTCGACCGCGAGGCCGTGACGGGCGGTTATGCGCAGTACACCCTCAACCTTGACGACAGGCTGATCGCGATGGCCGGACTCCGTTATGACTGGAGCGACATATATGGCGGCATGGTGACTCCACGCATGCATCTGCGCTATAATCCGACGGCCGATCTTTCGTTTCATGCGTCGGCAGGCCGCGGCTACCGGTCGCCGCATCCTCTGGCCGAGTACAGCTATATCATGGCCTCGTCGCGCCGGCTTGAAATCAATCCCGATCTGAAACGTGAGGCCGCATGGAATCTTGGCGCGGGCGGAACGTGGACCTTTTATCCTGCCGGCAAGAAAACGTCGCTGTCGGTGGAATATTATTATACGACATTCTCCAATCAGCTGATGCTCAATCTCGACCGTGATCCGCACGCGGCATATGTCTATTCATCGGACGGCCGGTCATATTCCCACTCGCTTCAGGCCGAACTGACGGTCGAGCCTGTCCGCGAACTGACATTTACGGCCGCGTGGCGTCTGACCGACGTCAAGGCCGATTACACCGGTCGCGGCCTACAGCAGAAGCCATTGACCTCGCGCAACAAGGGACTGTTCACACTGGGCTATTATCCGCGGATGGGACTGTGGCAATTCGATGTGTCGTGTGCCGTCAATGGCGGCGGCCGTATGCCGACGCCCTATACGCTTGCCTCCGGCGAAGAGTCATGGTCGCCGCGCTACAATCCGTTTGTGCAGCTCAACGCGCAGATCACCCGCAATTTCCGCCATTGGGCAGTGTATGTCGGCGGAGAGAATCTCACCAATTTCCGTCAGCCCGATCCGATTGTGGGGGCTTCCGATCCGTGGGGACCTGATTTTGATGCCACGATGGTCTACGGTCCGTTGCAGGGCGCGATGGTCTATATCGGTTTCCGGTATAATTTCACGAAATTTCTTTAACCCCAAAACAATAATGATTATGAAAAAAGCAATCAGAATGATGGCGCTCATGCTGATGTTTATCGGCATCGGCATGCAGGTTTCGGCCAAGAGCGCGGCCAAAACGGAAACGGTGGTATTTACTGTCGCTCCTCAGATGACATGTCAGAACTGTGAGAACAAGATCAAGAGCAATCTGCGTTTCGAAAGTGGCGTGACCGACATAGTGACCAGTCTTCAGAATCAGACCGTCACCGTCACGTTCAATCCCGAAAAGACCGACAGAAACAAGATTGTCGAAGCATTTAAGAAGATCGGCTACACCGCCACCGAATGCACATCCGGCGCTCCGGCGTGCGTCAAGGGTCACGACGGCTGTGGGAACGGCAAAGGCAAATGCGGCGACGACAAGAAAGGTTGCGGCAGCAACGGAAACGGTCATTGCGGTGCCTGCAAGCACAAACATTGATCGCAGACGGCAAACATGCCGCTGCCAATACCGGCGCCTCGGGATACGTTCCGGGGCGCCGTTCGGTTTTGTCGCCGGAGAGCTGATGGGCAGCGTGATCAGTGGCGGCGTTTCTTGCTGTCGTTGTGGATCTTGATGGCGAAGACGATGACGGAGCAGAGCGTTGTGATAACATTTGTTATGACCAGAGGCCAGTTGCCGAGCATGAAGCCCTGGATGACGAAGAAGAGGCTGCCGGCTCCGAGCATGAGGAATGTGGGGAGAGCGATGGCGTCGGTGTCGCGTGTGCGTATGGTGTGGATGGCCTGTGGCATGTAGCCGCAAACCATACAGATCGCGGCTGCATAGCCTACGATGTTTATGATCAGTTCGTTTGTCATGATTCTGAGAGTATATTGCCGTCAAAGGCCGGAATCTGCGGTTCCGGCCTTTGACGATGGGTTAATGGTTGCGGTGATGTCCGGAGCTACTTCTCGCGCATGTAGACGTTGATGGGTGTGCCGCAGAAGTTCCAGTTCTCGCGTATTTTGTTTTCGAGATAGCGGCGATAGGGTTCCTTGACCCATTGGGGCAGATTGCAGAAGAAGATGAACGTCGGCACCTGTGCTCCTTTGAGCATGGTGATGTATTTTATCTTGATGTATTTTCCCTTGTTGGCAGGTGGCGGATAGGCGTCGATGGCTTCTCGCATCACTGTGTTGAGCTGGGACGTGGGCACTGTCCGACGCCGGTTGCCGTAGACGTCGACGGCCGTTTCGATCACTTTGAAGATGCGTTGTTTCGTGAGTGCCGATCCGAAGATGATGGGGAAGTCGGTGAAGGGAGCGAATCTTTCACGGATGGCGTTCTCAAAGTGGCGGATGGCGGTTTCGGATTTGTCTTTGACGAGATCCCATTTGTTGACGCACACCACAAGTCCCTTTTTGTTGCGCTGTATCAGCGAGAAGATGCTGACATCCTGAGCCTCGATGCCGCGAGTGGCGTCGATCATGAGGATGCATACGTCGGATGCCTCGATGGCACGGATGGAGCGGATGACGGAATAATATTCGATGTCTTCCTGCACCTTGTTTTTCTTGCGGATGCCGGCGGTGTCGACGAGATAGAAGTCGAATCCGAATTTGTTGTAGCGGGTGTAGATCGAGTCGCGTGTGGTGCCGGCGATGTCGGTGACTATATGGCGGTCCTGACCGATGAACGCATTGATGATCGACGATTTGCCGGCGTTGGGGCGTCCGACGATGGCGAATTTGGGTATGTCGTCGAGCTGTTCTTCGGCGTCGGGGTCGGGCTCGGGAAGTTTCTTGACCACTTCGTCGAGAAGGTCGCCGGTGCCGAAACCGTTGATGGCCGATACGGGATACGGGTCGCCGAGTCCGAGGGCATAGAACTCTGGGACGTTGTAGAGCCATTCGTTGGAGTCGACTTTGTTGGCCACGAGGATCACGGGCTTGCGTGATTTGCGCAATATCTCGGCAACGTGGTCGTCGAGGTCGGTGACGCCGTTTGTGGCGTCGACAACAAACAGTATTTCGTCGGCCTGCTCGATGGCGAGCTGCACCTGTTTGTTGATCTCGCCTTCGAATATGTCATCGGAGTTTACGACCCATCCGCCGGTGTCGACGATTGAGAATTCGCGTCCGCCCCACTGCACTTTGCCATACTGACGGTCGCGCGTGGTGCCGGCTGTCGGGTCGACAATGGCGGTGCGTGATTCGGTCAGGCGGTTGAAGAGGGTGGATTTGCCCACGTTAGGGCGTCCGACGATAGCGATCATTTGTCCCATTTTCTATGCTTGAAATCTTTGGTTAGAGATGCAAAGTTAGCGATTTTATTCGATATATCCGAATGCGCGGAGCTTGTTGTCGCGGTTGCGCCAGTTGGGTTCCACTTTGACGAAGAGTTCGAGAAACACCTTCTTGCCGAAGAACGTTTCGATGTCGTGGCGTGCTTCGGTGCCCACTTTTTTGAGGCGTGCGCCCTGGCGGCCGATGATGATGCCTTTCTGGGAGTCGCGTTCGACGTAGATGACGGCCATGATATGGATGGCGTTTTCTTTTTCGTCGAATTTCTCCACTATCACTTCGGTGGAGTATGGCACTTCCTTGTCGTAGTTGAGGAGGATTTTCTCGCGGATGATTTCTGTGACGAAAAATCGGGCCGGCTTGTCGGTGAGGGCGTCTTTGCCGAAGTATGGCGGATTTTCGGGCAGGAGCTCGATGATCCTGTTCATGAGATTGGTGACGTTGAAATGTTCGGTCGCTGATGTGGGGAACACTTCGGCGTTAGGCAGGAGCTCTTTCCAGCGTGTCACGATGGCTTCGAGGTCGGCCTGTGATTTGACGAGGTCGATTTTGTTGATCACCAGCAGCACGGGGATCGTTTCCTTGGCCACTTTGGCGAGGAAGTCGGCATTTTTGACGGGATCCTCGATCACGTCGGTGACATAAAGGAGTATGTCGGCGTCGGTGAGGGCGCCTTCGGAGAAGTCGAGCATGCTTTCCTGAAGCTTATATTTCGGCTTGAGGACGCCGGGGGTGTCGGAGAATACGATCTGGTATTGGTCGGTGTTGACGATGCCCATGATGCGGTGGCGCGTCGTCTGGGCTTTGGAGGTGATGATGGATATGCGTTCGCCGACAAGGTCGTTCATGAGTGTTGATTTGCCTACGTTGGGGTTGCCGACGATGTTGACGAATCCAGCTTTGTGATTTTCGGTCATGAGAGTTTGAATTTGGTTACAAGTATAAAACACTGACATCACCATAAAAGATGTTGCCAGTGTTTTATTTTTATGTTTTATTTGCGGCTGTCGGGGATCAGAGGTCCCAGATGACGTACATCGCGCCCCATGTGAAGCCGGCACCGAATGCGGTGAGCACGAGTCGGTCGCCTTTTTTGAGGCGGTGTTTGTTTTCGTCGATGCAAAGCGGAATCGAGGCTGCCGACGTGTTGCCGCGGTATTCGATGTTGACGAGCACTTTTTCGGGCGCTATTCCGGCGCGTGAAGCCACGGCTTCGATGATGCGTAGATTTGCCTGATGCGGGATGAGCCAGTCGACGGTGTCCATCGTGAGGTTGTTGCGGCTGCAGATCTCGAGGGTTGACTCGAGCATGTCGGTGACGGCGTGTTTGTAGACAAACCGGCCGTCCTGATAGAGGAAGTTGTCGCCGCGCGACACCGTTTCGTGAGTGGTG
>CAJJOX010000144.1 GCA_905193485.1 uncultured Porphyromonadaceae bacterium
CCGGCAAGGCGGCTCGCCCCGCCCCCCGCACCTACGGTTATCTCCAGGTGGCCGACGTGACCGACAACGGAGGCACGATCACCGCCGATGCCGCCAACGCCTACACGATCGAAGCCACTACCGGCGGCTACACAATCAAAATGAGCAACGGCCACTACTTATATCAGACAGGAACCTACAACAGTTTCAACTTCTCCGATGCACCGTCGGAAGGAAATGTATGGGCCATCACCGCCCAGGGCGACGGATCGTTCAAGATCACCAATGTGGCCACAGGCAAGTTCATCCAATATGATTCGCAATACAATTCATACGGTTGCTACAGCGATTCCAAAGGCGTCATGCCCGCTCTCTACGAGAAACAGTAATCAATACACCTTAATTAATTTATAAGGAAATGAAAAAATTCAAAGCATATGCAGGCTTGATGCTGACCGCGCTGGTGGCAGGCTGGTCGATGACGTCGTGTCAGGACGATTTCGACTCTCCCGCCATGAACATCCCCGTGGCAACAATCCAGCCCAACACCTCCATAGCCGATGTCAAGGCTAAATACTGGAACGACGCCGACAACTATATCGACACCATCCGTCTGGCCGACAACGGCGAACACGTTGTCATAGCCGGCCGCGTGATCAGCTCCGACGCTTCAGGCAACATCTACAAAAGTCTTGTCATCCAGGATGCTACCGGCGCACTCGCATTGTCGGTCAACGCCAACTCGCTCTACAACGATTACCGCATCGGTCAGGAGATTGTCATAGACCTCACCGACATGTATATCGGCAAATACAGCACCCTCCAGCAGATGGGCTTCCCCGATTATTCGGCCGCCTATGGCTGGCAGGCGACTTTCATGCCGCTCGAATTCTTTAAAGATCATGCCCAGCTTAACGGGCTTCCCCAGCCGTCGAAAATCGACACCCTCACGATATCGATAGGCGACCTCGGCAACGGCAGCGCCGAGCTTCAGAAATACCAGAGCCAGCTCGTGCGCTTCAACAACGTCACTTTTGAAGAAGGCGGTGACGTGTCGTTCTGTACCGCCCATAAAGTCAACACCAACCGCACGATCAAGGATGCAAACGGCAATACCATCATCCTGCGCACTTCGGGCTATGCCAATTTCTGGAGCACCCGTCTGCCTTCAGGTTACGGTGACATCGTCGGCATATTGTCGACCTACAAATCGGGCGGCAATATCCAGTGGCAGCTCGTCATCCGAAACACCGACGACCTTCTGAACTTCGGCAACCCCACTCTTCCCAAAGGCACCGAGGACAATCCTTATGACATTCTCGAGGCTATCGAAATGGTCAACAACTCGACAGCCAGATCGGCGTGGTATACCGGCTACATTGTCGGCAGCGTCAAGGCCGGCGTCGAAACCGTAAGCTCTCCCTCCGACATCATATGGGGTGCGGATGCCGAACTGGCCAACAATCTCGTGATCGGCCAGACACCCGAATCCGCGACTCTCGACGAGGTGATGTTTGTCACGCTTCCCCAGGGTTCCACTCTCCGTCAGTACGGCAACCTGCGTGACGTGCCCGAAAATTACGGCAGACAGATGTGGATTCTCGCCATGCCCGGCGAAGAACTCGGCATGAAAGCCTTTACCGGAAACACCGGAGCCGTCAACACGTGGCGCATCGAAGGTGTCACCGTTCCCGGTTCGGACACTCCCGGGGGGCCGGTGGCCGACGGTGACGGTTCGGAAGCCAAACCCTACAATCCCACACAGGTGCTCGCCAAGGGCAAATCGGTCAATGAGGCAGGCAAATGGGTGAGCGGTTACATTGTCGGCTATATACCCGACAAATATCTCAACGGCGCAATCTTCACCGTTCCCGCCACTTCGGCAGCCAATGTGATGCTCGCCACGACACCCGACGAAACCGACTATACAAAATGCGTGCCTGTGCAGCTACCGCTCGGCAGCGGCGCACGCACCGCGCTCAACCTCATGGACAACCCAGGCAACCTCAAAAAACTCTGCTCGGTCTACGGTAACCTCGTCGCTTATTTCGGTGTGGCAGGCGTTAAGGAAACCTCCGATTACAAGATCGACGGAGGAAGCACCCCGACACCTCCGGATCCAGGCACCGCTGTGACGTCGTTTACCGAAAATTTCGACGGCGGCACATCTTTCCCCACCGCTGCCGGATTTACAATCGCCCAGACATCAGGCAATGCGTCGTGGTTTATCCGCAAAGCCGACAACAACAATCCCACCAACTGTGCCGAAGTGACCGCCTACGGCAGCAACAAGACTCCAGGAGCCGACGGATTCGTTTCATGGCTCATATCATGTCCGCTCAATGTCGACGGCATGACCGACAAAGTGCTCACATTCAAATCAAAAGTCGGCTACAACGGCAATGGCACGCTTGAAGTCTACGCTCTGTCTTCATCCGATCCGGCCACTGCGACAAAAACGAAACTCAGCGCCAATATCCCGCAGCCTGATGGTTCGTGGGGCGACTTCGTCGAGTCAGGCAATGTTTCGCTCGCCGGACTTTCGGGAACCGTCTACATCGGATTCTGCTACACTGCCGCCCAAGGCTCCAACTACACCACATATCGTGTCGAGGATGTCGTGGCCGGCACTTCCGGCTCCGGCGGCGGCGACAACCCCGACAATCCTCCGGTGACCGGCGAGAACAGCGCCGATCTCGGCACGCTTCCGGTCAGCAGCTCCTACAAGACCGTCACATCAACCGACGGTTAGGTCGCCACCAACTGCGCTGTGCAGACAGGCGGTTCGAAGGACAACAATCCCGCATTCACCATGATCGGTTCGTCGGCCGATATCCATGCCGTTTGCCTCAACGGAAAGCAGTCGACTCCCGGATCGCTCGTTTCGCCGACTCTGACGGGCGGCATCAAAACGCTTTCGTTCAAATACGGTTTTGCGTTCAGCGACAAACAGGCCAAATTCACTATCAACATCAAACAGAACGGATCTGTCGTCAAAACACAGACGGTCGACCTGTCATCTGTCGAAAAAGGAAAGGCCGTAGACTTCAGCATGGACTGTAATGTAACCGGCAGCTTCGTGATCGAAATCGTCAACGACTGCAAGACCGGAACAGACAAAAACGTCGATCGCGTTTCAATCTGGAATATCACCTGGTCAAGCATGTGATCATCCCGTTTTCATCAATAACAGCGGTGGCGGTTCCTTCGGGATCCGCCATCGTCGTTTATAACCGCCAGGCAGCGGCATCCTGTCTTTTTTGCTTTGATTAACGAAGTTTGTTGAGCGGGATTGCAAATAATTATTAACTTTGCACGAAATAGTATAGTTGCGTCCCGGCATTAGCCCCGACAATTCACAATCAGCAAAAAACACAGCATGAGTTCCAGATACCCCTATATAGACATCGCCGTCAGTGTCACCGACACCGGACGCCCGACAATGACATGCACCACCGAAGGCGCTCCGGAAGTGCAGCTTCCTTCGCTTGACGATATATCATCGCATTTTTCCGGTCTCAACGACGGCTATCTGCTCTGGAATGCCGCCGGACGCCGTGCCTACACCTATTTTGTCATCAATGACGGCATTGCGCAGCCGGCACTTTCCGTGACGATACTCGTCGACAACGACGTTTTGCTGGCAGGCCGTCAGGTGGTGATGCTTGTTTCCGCGATCAAAAGCCGCGTGCTTGAGGGCGAAACTCTTTCTTCCGACACATTCGACCGCCTGATACGTGAATCCGGCATGCCCGAGCAGCCGCTCCGTTGCGAAACAGACGGCTACGGCGACATGACCGGCAGCGGCGTCGCCTACCGCACCTATTCCTCTCCCGGCGAGTTGTCAAACATTATCGGCTTCCCGCGGCAGAAAGCCTATGCGGGTTATCACGGGATCGCTGTCGTATCCGCTTCGGCAATGCAGGTTTCGGGCGACAATATGCCTCAGATTTCAATGCCTGTCGATAAGGCTCTTATGGTGGTGTGCCCGGATGGCGTCAGCTCGTCTGAAAAGCGCGTGAGCTTCTCCGACCATCTCACCGTCACCTACCGCTGCGCGGGATTCGATCCCGTATCGGTGATGTTTGAGGTCGGCACCACAAACCGTTACGTGCGCATCAACGGTCCGGCTCTTATCGTCAACAGCGCCCTTCATGCCGGCATAGTTTTCCGCCGTCGCGTACCATATAGCGTTGTCACGACGGGCGGACAGCCGGTCGACACGTATACCATCCTCATCAACGGCCGTACGGCAAACCGCACGGAAGAGGGGTTTGAAGTCGCCAACACTGATTTTGAAAACGGCATAGTGCGCATCTCCGTGTCGTCGACCAATTTCAGCTCCTACACCGACGAATTCACTCCTGAAGGCCTCGAGAAAGCCTCGCCCCTTGAGGTAGTGCTCCGGCCCGAATCCCGCGACATCCTTCTGCGCCTTGATTTCGGCGACGGCCGCGTTGTGGAAGAAAATCTCAACATTGAAAAAAACACTCCCGAATACTGCCGTTTGCGTGCAGGCTCGTTCCACGGATTCCGCGCCCATCGGCTCATGGGAAGCACCCCCGAAACATACAATATCGATGTGCGTCCAACATCGGTGCCGGCGCCCAAGCCGTTGCTCCCGAAAACGGTCGTCGTTACCGAACCGGAGCTTCCGTTTGCTGAAAATGAAGCTCCCGACGTCGCTTCCGCCGACGCCGAAACGCCTGCGGCTCCCGTCGCACCCGTAATTGAAAAGGCTCCCTCAGCCATCCACCGCGAAGAGAAAGTCGAACGGTGCGCCCCTAAATTCGTCAACGAAACCCGCGGCGAAACCGAGCAATCCGCCCAACCGCGCCACAACGTCAGGAAAATCGCAGTCGTGTGTGCTTTTGTGGTGCTCGCCATCCTTGCCGTGTGGTGGATTGCCGGACTGATTTCCGGTTCGGGAAGCAGCGATGCGGTGGCCGATTCGACCGTAACTGCCGCAAACGCCGCCGTGCAAAGCACTCCGGCCGCCGCTCCGGCCGCACCATCGGCCGACGAGCAGACCGATATCGATTATCTCAATGCCAATTCCGTGTGGGAGCGTTCCGAACTCAAAACAGCCAAATATCAGGCGCTGTACGACGCATTCACACAGGGTGATATCGACGCCATTGCGGGGAACGAATATTTCGCGGTGAAAGGCCGCGCGAAAAACGACCGCGCCAACAAGCTTATGGACAACCTTTGGAATGCAAAGACTTCCATCCCCGGCAAAAAGCACCCCGGCGTGCTTCGGAAATACGACTATAGCAAAGGCATTGACCTGTATAAACTCAACAATGCCATTGCCATATACATGCCCAAGGCTGAAGAATACAACAAAACGCCGCGGCCACAAATCTGATCAGATTTCGCAACCGCCCGCCTCAACAAGCCGAGATCCGGTGCTGCGGCGGCATCACAACATTGACGACAATGAAAAAAGTAATACTGCTGGCAGCCATCATAGCCGTTTTTATTCCGACGATAGGGAGGAGCGCCGCGCCGACGGTTGAAAACCGACGTACGGCAAGCAACTATTATGCCTATCCTTATCCTGAACTTAAACTTCCGGCTCTGACTCCCGCCCCGGAAGGGTATGCGCCGTTTCACATCGAGCACTACGGGCGTCACGGCAGCCGCTGGCATATCGGCCAGTGGGTCTACCGTTCGCCTATCGACGAACTCCGTCCGGCCGAACGCAACGGGCGGCTCACACCGCGCGGCAAAGAACTCCTGATGCAATTGCGCGATATAGAAATGGCTTCCCGCGGCCGTGACGGCGAGCTCACCCCGCCCCGCGCGCGGCAGCCTCCCGGG
>CAJJOX010000145.1 GCA_905193485.1 uncultured Porphyromonadaceae bacterium
GAAGATTTCATAGGGGCGTCCACCGAGGAGTCCGACAAACGCGATCCATTTTTCCTTGTTGTTCTGGAAGCGGACGACATCGGCTTCCAGCTCTATGGGACGTTTTGCCACGATCGGATGACCTTCGCATTGAGCTGCCGGTTCTTTCTTTTTCTCGACGGCGATGAGCACGCCCGAACGAGAGCCGTCGCGATAGACGGTGCAGCCTTTGCATCCCGAACGCCAGGCCTCGAAGTAGAGTCGGGCAACAAGCTCTTCGCTTACGTCGGCGGGAAGATTGATGGTGACGGAAATCGAATGGTCGGCCCAGCGCTGCACACTGCCTTGCATGCGCACTTTCTCGAGCCAGTCGACATCGTTGGCTGTCGCTTTGAAATAGGGCGAACGACTTACAAGGCGGTCGAGTTCTTCCTGCGAGTAGTCGGATCTTACCTCAATGCCGTTGACTTTCATCCATTCGATGAATTTCGGGTGGTAGACCACATATTCCTCGAAAGCGTCGCCGGATTCGTCGACATAGTCAACCCGTACGGCCGTATCGTTAGGGTTCACTTTGCGGCGGCGTTTGTAGACGGGCATGAATACAGGTTCAATTCCGCTCGAAGTCTGCGTCATGATGCTTACGGTGCCGGTGGGGGCTATGGTGAGGCAGGCAATATTGCGCCGGCCTTGCTTTTTCATCAATTCGTAGAGTTCGGGATCGGCTTCACGCAGTCGGTTGATGTAAGGATTGTTGGCTTCGCGTCCGGCGTCATAGATTTCGAACGCGCCGCGTTCGCCTGCCATCTCGACACTTGAACGGTAGGCTGCCAGAGCCAGTGTGCGGTGGACGAGTGTCGAAAATTCGGTCGCTTCCGGTGTGCCGTAACGTAATCCGAGTGCGGCGAGCATGTCGCCTTCGCCAGTGGTGCCGACACCTGTGCGGCGACCTTTGAGCGTTTTGGTGCGAATCTTCTGCCAGAGGTGAAGCTCGGTCTGTTTTACTTCATCGGTTTCGGGGTCGGAGTTGATCTTATCGATTATTTTGTCGATTTTTTCTTTTTCAAGATCGATGATGTCGTCCATGATGCGCTGAGCCTTGGCAACATGTGTCTTGAAGAGGTCGAAGTCGAACGACGCATCTTTTGTGAACGGGTCGCGCACGTAGCTGTAGAGGTTTATGGCCAGAAGGCGGCAGCTGTCGTATGGACAAAGTGGAATTTCGCCGCAGGGATTGGTCGAGATGGTCTGGAAACCAAGGTCGGCGTAACAATCGGGTACGGATTCGCGTGTGATAGTGTCCCAGAAAAGGACGCCGGGTTCGGCCGATTTCCATGCATTGTGGATGATCTTTTTCCAGATTCCGGCGGCTTCGACTTCCTTTACAATAGCCGGTTCGTCGGAATCGATGGGGTATTGCTGGCGGAATGTAGAGCCGTCGGCCGCGGCCTGCATGAAATCGTCGGTGATGCGTACCGACACATTGGCACCAGTCACTTTGCCTTCGGTCATCTTGGCGTCGATGAAGGCCTCGCTATCGGGATGCTTGATGCTGACGGTGAGCATGAGAGCACCGCGCCGGCCATCCTGAGCCACTTCGCGGGTAGAATTGGAGTAGCGTTCCATAAACGGCACGAGGCCGGTGGATGTGAGAGCCGAGTTTTTGACTGGAGTGCCTTTCGGCCGGATATGTGAAAGATCGTGGCCGACGCCTCCGCGACGTTTCATGAGCTGCACCTGCTCTTCGTCGATTTTTATGACGCCGCCGTAGGAGTCGGGTTTGCCGTCAACGCCGATTACGAAGCAGTTGCTCAGCGAGGCCACCTGGAAATCGTTGCCGATTCCGGTCATCGGGCTTCCCTGAGGCACAACATAGCGGAAATGGTCGAGGAGATTGAAGATCTCCTCATGGGTCATCGGATTGGGGTAGTTGTTTTCGATGCGGGATATTTCACCGGCGATGCGGTGGTGCATGTCGCCGGGTGAAAGTTCGAATAGATTGCCAAACGAGTCTTTGAGCGCATACTTGCTCACCCAGACACGTGCTGCGAGCTCATCACCATCGAAATATTTCAACGTGGCGTCGTAGGCTTCGTCGTAAGTGTAGGTTTTCTGTTCCACGGTTTTCTGAGAGAATTGAGTGGTAGATTATGGGTTAAAGATTGAATTGATGTTTGTCGTATTGCAAAAGTAGGTACTATTATAGGAAACCCGACTGCAAAATTTGTGATATTTTCCCAATTATCAAAATAAATAATCACGGATATTTAAAATTGTTTATAAGTTTTCCAAAATGCGAGGTCAATTCGGTGAAAATCAGCAGTGTGCTTTTGAATGAGATGCCTTTGAGTGTGTCGAAACGTTGTGTCCGGTGTTGTCGGACTTATAAATAATGTTTAATTTTGGGGCGGAAACCATCGAAAAGAATGAACATGGATTATTTTTCAACCCGCCGCACGGTGCGCAGATTCTCGGATCGCCCCGTAGACCGTAAATTGCTGGATGAAATGATAGAGGCAGCGTCACATGCTCCGAACACGGGAAACATGCAGCTTTACAGTGTCGTGGTGACGAGCGATGAATCGTTACGTCGCGCCCTGGCTCCCGCTCATTTCAATCAGCCTGCCTCCACAGGCTGTCGGCTTATGCTCACCTTCTGTGCCGACTTCAACCGTTTCGAGCACTGGTGCCGTATCAATGATGCTGTTCCCGGCTATAACAATTTTCAGGCTTTCATGTGGGCTGTGATCGATACGGTGATTTTCGCACAGCAGTTCTGCACCATTGCCGAACAGAGAGGCCTTGGGTGTTGCTATCTCGGCACTACGACATATAATGCACCTCAGATTGCAGATGTGCTCGGACTTCCTGACCGTGTCGTTCCGGTGGTGACGCTTGCTTTGGGATATCCCGAGGGAGAGGCGGCGCTATCCGACCGTTTGCCGTTGAATGCCATAATGCACACTGAACATTATCGCGAGTTTGATGACGATGAAATCCGCCGTATGTATTCTTATAAGGAGTCGCTGCCGGAGAGTGCGCGCTTTGTTGAGGAAAACGGCAAGAAATCGCTTGCGCAAGTGTATACCGATGTGCGTTATGCCTCACACGACAATTTGAATTTTTCACGGTTGTACCACGACTTTGTCGTCAGTCGCGGTTTCGACATGTGAGGAGCACGGCATGTCAGGCAGATCGCAGATATTAAAGCATAGCTTCATGTTTTGTTGGCTGTGTAGCTTGATAAGATGCTGCTACATATCGTATTGATTACCATACTTAAAGTAAATCTTCAATAATTGCCGCCAGCGATATTGATTAAAAACAATTCGGGGCAACGCCATTTGTCCGTTGTCCCGAATTGTTTTGTGTGAGCCGGTACTGTTTAAAAAGTACGGCTATTTTATGAGTGCGCTTTCTATATCGGCGACGTCGGCTTGCAACTGTTTTTCGATGGGCAGGCGTTCTTCGATATTCTTACAAGCGTAGAGTACGGTAGAGTGAGTGCGTGAGAGTCGTGTGCCGATAGCCGTATAGGGCATTTTTGCATGTTTTTTAGCAAGATACATCACCATTTGGCGTGCGTCGGAAATTTCGCGTTTGCGGGATTTGGTGAATATCTGATCGGGTTCGATTCCATAGTGTGACGCCACTTCCTGAGTGATGATCTCGAAGTTGATTTGCCGATGATTGACTTTTACGGCGTTTGCCAAAACCTTGCGGGCGAGATCAAGATCTATGTCGACATTGAGGATTGCGGCATGAGCGGTGATGGACACCACGATTCCTTCGAGTTCGCGGATGCTGTCGGTGACGTTGGTGGCAATATAGTCCATGACATCCTCAGGCAATTCAAGGCCATCCTGCTCGGCTTTTTGGCGCAGGACTTCCTTGCGGAGCTGATAGTCGGGGCTTTCGAGCTCGGCTGTCATTCCCATTGTGAATCGCGATATGAGGCGGCGTTCCATGCCTTCCATTTTCGAAGGACAGCAGTCGCTTGCCAGAATCAGTTGCTTGCGATTGAGGATCAGATGGTTGAAAATGTGGAAAAAAGTGTTTTGTGTGCCTTGTTTTCCAATCAGATCCTGGATGTCGTCAATGATCAGTGTGTCGATGCTTTGGTAGAAATTGATGAAATCATTGATCTTGCCATTTTTTACGGCCGTGGTGTATTGGCTTTCAAATAATCGGGCGGTGATGTAGAGCACTCGCATGGAAGGCGTCTTTTCCTTTATGCGGATGCCGATGGCCTGAATGAGGTGTGTTTTGCCTACACCGGGTGCGCCAAAAACAAACAATGGATTGAAAGTCTTGCATTTGGGATCATTGGCTATGGCTTCGCCGATGGAACGTGCCACACGATTGCTGACGCTGTCGCAATAGTTTTCAAAAGTATAATTGGGGTTGAGCTGTGCGTCGATCTCCTGAAGCTCTTGCTGACGAAAAGGGTTGGATGTCGCTCCCGGTTTTGGGGCTACCGCCGAGCTTGGCTTCGAGCTGCCCATGGTGACACCGGTAGAGGGTTCGTTGCCAATCTGGTTGAAATGGTAATATAATTTCATGTCCGGGCCGTAGACCTTATAGAGTGTGCGGCGCAGAAGATTGGTGTAGCGTTCTTCAAGTTGCTCGATGAAGAACTGAGAAGGAACCATGAGAATCAGTTTTCCGTCGGTGAAGCTTACCGAAGTTACCGGCCGAAACCAGGCTTCATATTGCTCGGTCGGCAGGTTGTCGCGGAAAATGTCAAGGCATTTGTCCCACAGTTGTTGGTGGTTGTCCGTCGTCATAAGAGGGTGTCAATAATAGCTTTTCGGCAGCATGTGCGGCCGGGAGATTTTAATATACTTTTGCAATACAAAATTCAGATTATTTTTTCTCAAAAACAAATCGGTTTTTATTTGCAAATTTGGATGACTGTGCACGTGTTTGATTGACAGATGGTTAAAGAATGGGGTGGCGGCTATTGAAGTGTTTGTTTGGATTTAAGCTGTAACACGCTGTGCTATTGAAGTTTGGTGTGAATTGTGCTGTGGATTAGATCAAGTGATTGTTTAAGAAATGTTATTATAGAAAACGACCAATTTACAACGGTTATCAGTGCGAAACCATGTAAATCGGTCGGTATGGTGTTATTTGGAATGAATCTAAATAGGTGTCTATTACAGCAATTTGATGCTTATGTAGCGTTTTGGATTTTTCTTGACATCGCGCAGCAGAGAGTCGAGGCTCGCCGATGCATTGTTGAGGTTATAGTAAAGTCCGCTGTCGTTGAGCAGCATCCCCAGAGAAGAGTTGTTACCGTCGAGTTTGCTCATGAGCGATTTTATCGATTGCGAAGTCTGATAGAGGTTGTCGACGGTGGATTGTATCGGCATGTCTTTAAGTTGGGACGAAACCGCTGTCAGATCGTTGGCGATGGTGTTGAGGCTTGTCGAGATCTCTTTGGCATTCGCCATTACGAATGTGGCATCTGTCGCGATGCCGGGCACGGCGGCCATAGCCTGATTGAGTTTGGAGCTTCCGGCCTCGACATTGGCGAGGGCGGCGTCGAGATGGTCAAGAGAACTGCGCAGCGCAGGACTTGCCACAAGTGCGTTCAAGGAAGAAACAAGCGAGTCGATTTTGGGAACTATCTCGCCAACGGCAGGAAGAATATCGTCGGTGACACTTCCCATCAGACCGGCTGATTTTATGCCGGGGAGCTCGGCCCCCACTTCGCAATAGCCTTTATCGGTGCCAAGGCGGAGTTCGATAGATGATGTGCCAAGCATGTCGGTGACGAGTATGGCCTGTGTGCCCTTGGGTAGGGGAAGTTTTTTGTCCA
>CAJJOX010000146.1 GCA_905193485.1 uncultured Porphyromonadaceae bacterium
ATCCTCAAGCGTCGGCCGCCCGCCCCATGAAAGGCTTACGCCGTTGAGCCGTATCATTGTGTTCCCGTCGGTCATTGTCGCGATGTTGAGGCTACGGCTGCGGCGACACGCTGCAGATCGTCAAGCCAATTATATGAATTCAGATTCACCTTAATGACGTTCATGCCCCCCTGAGCCGCAATCTCTGTCGTGCGGCTGTTGTCTGTATCGGGCTGCATGACGAAAAGACGCGCATCAAGATTCTCGGCCTGATCGATCTTCTCCTTTAAGCCTCGGGCTGACAATTCTTTTCCATCGGCACCGAGTGAAAGCTGGCGGAGATCATAGTCGCGGGCAAAGTAGCTCAGTGCCGGATGCCACATTAAAAAAGATGCCCCGTGGCTGGATGAGAGGCCGGCGGTAATGGCCTGGTCGATGCTGTCGAGACGATGGTCGAGCCGCCTGTAGTTGTCGGTATAAACGTCGGCATGTTCGGGATCTATAACTTTCATGGCACGATACATCTCGGCAGCCATAGCGCGGGCATTCCGCACAGAGCACCATGTATGGGGATCGGCATCGCCATGCCCGTGGTCGTCGCCGGAACCATGATCATGCGTGCCATAAATAGGGTCAATATTTTTCGACGTATCCACTATGATCATTTCGGGATTGTTCTCCGACAGCCGGTTAACGACCACATCCTCAAAAGCCATGTTGCCGGCACGGAAATAAGCCCGGCTGCGCATCACCGACTTCATCACATCCATTGTCGGGTCAAAGCTTTCAGGATCGGCGTTTTTGTCAAGAAGAGTGTTGACCTGCCATCGTGATCCGGCGATCTGTTCAAGGAGATAGCGCTGAGGCTCGATGCTGACAGTGAGTGTGGGAGGCTGTTGGTCAACGGAACAAGCGGCCATAATGCACAGCAACATTACAGCGACGGCATGGCTTATTTGGCGCAGCGGATTCATCGTTTTTGAAATATAAACACAAAATTAATTAAAATGGCTCATAAAACCCGAATCTTTCGCTAAATTTGTCATCAATTCAAATGCCTATGTTACGTCAGGGATCACTCGCCGATGCGGCCGAAATGGCCGAAATATTCAACCATTATGTGGCCGAAAGCACGGTCATATTCTCCAACGACATTCTGTCGGCCGACGATATGCAGAGCCGCATGGAGCATATAGCCGGACGGTATCCCTGGTATGTCACACAGGCTCCGGACGGTCTGCTGACAGGCTATTGCTATGCCCATCCATGGCATGCCAATCCTGTTTACGGGCTCACGCTTGAAATCACGATCTACATCCGTGAAGGATTCACAGGCCACGGACACGGGCGGCGGTTGCTTGAGGCTGTAGTGGAGGATTGTCGCAGAATGGGCTATCATGTGCTTATCTCGTGTATAACTGACGGCAATGAGCCTTGCGAACGTCTGCACCGTGCCATGGGATTCATCCGCGCCGGCGTTCTTCCGGAAGTGGGTTACAAGTTTAACCGGTTTCTTGGCGACGCGCTCTACTTCAAAAAGTTATAATCTCCCGACAATATGAACCCTCGTCATCTGAATATCAACGGCCGGCTCAATGCCGCACGCATGGTCGTCATATTGCTGCTTATGCCGGTATTGTCGTTTCACACCGAGGCTCAACAGCCTGAACAGCCGGTTCGCCAGGATCCCGACACGCTCCCTTCATTCATGATCGAGGCTGAGAAGCCCGACTATCGGTGTTCGGTTCCGGAAGGGCTTCCGCCGTCGCCGGATTTTTACACTTATGCCTCGCAATACAAAAGTCTGATGCCGTGGCACGTGTCGCGTCAATTCTCCATCGCTCCACAAACGATTTCTCCGTCAGTCGCCTCTTGGGAAACCGGTCGTATCTACGCTTCAGGCTCAACGACTTCGATGCCCGGCATGATGGGCATCGAGAGTGGCAGGCTAAATGTAAGTCAATCGGCAGGCCCGGTCACATTCACAGTTTGGGCTGAATCAATAAAATATGGTTATTTCCGTGGATTGCAGACGGGATGGGGATTTGGCGGAACGCTTGACTACAGAATCAGCGACCGATGGTCAGTGACACTCTTCGGCAACTATTATTCGCCGGTTCATCCTCTCACTCCGGGCATGGCGGAATCAATGTCAATTCCACGTTTTGGGGGATTCGCCAGTTACAATTTCAGTGAACATTGGGGCATCAGCGTCGGCGCGCAGACATCACGCTCCCTTGTCACCAACCAATGGGAAACGCGGCCGATCGTGACCCCCTACTATCGCATAAACAGCAAAGTGAACATCGGCGTAGACATAGGTGACATACTTTACAATGTGGTGCGATCCTACATCGACAGCCGCGACAGCCGCCATGGACCGCCCGCCATGAATATGCCCAGGCCGGCAGGCGCCCCGAGGCCACGACGATAATTCGACTGTTCCACGGACTTTTCCCGATCTGCCGGAACATTTTCCTGCCGATGGCGTTTTATTGAAAATGCGACAATAAAACATCACCTCCATCCATCGCACCCGACGATCTTTATATCGACAGAAACGTGATCATCAACAACATCGTCACGCGCACCACCGTGAGGGCTTACGACCACAGCCGGACCATCGATACGGCAACAGTCGAAACTATCCTGCGGGCGGCAATGTCGGCGCCCACCGCTGTCAACCGAAGGCCATGGGTTTTCATTGTGGTTACCGATGCTCAGTCGCTCTCTAAACTTGGTGCGGCGCTTCCATATGCAAAAATGACCGCACAGGCACCGATGGCCATCGTCGTATGCGGCGACTCCGCACGTTTTCTGCACGGAGAAGATTCCACCTTATGGGTGCAGGATCTCTCTGCCGCCTCTGAAAATCTGCTGCTCGCCGCACATGCCTACGGTCTTGGCGCCGTATGGACGGCCTTATATCCACACCCCGACCGGCAGCAGGCTGTCGCCTCACTACTTTCCCTGCCCGATGCCATCATTCCGTTCAACGTTATTCCCATCGGCTATCCGCTCATGCCCCACGCTCCTTTGGACAAGTGGGATCCGTCTCGCATCCATTACAACCATTGGTAATCATCCCCGGATTCACATGTCGGAGCGGCAGGCATCGACAAGTTGCAGATAATCAGACAGCCGCATCGCACGATACCGTAAATCACGACCCGGGCCGGGGGCATCTGTTCAGCGCGGCACCGTCAAAACATTTTTCAAGAGAAGCAACCTTTTCCCCAAAAGCGTTGTTGTAGTATTAAATCACATATATCGGAATCATATAGATGTTTCTTAATTACTATAAATCACAATTTGTTATGAACACAGCCCCTCTACAAGGAATCAAAGTGGTCGACTTCACGGCAGTGCAGTCAGGACCTTCATGTACACAGATGCTCGCATGGCTCGGCGCCGAAGTCATCAAAATCGAACGCCCGGGTTCTGGCGACGCCACACGTAAGGAACTCCAGTTCCTCCCCGACGAGCCCAGCTACTATTTCCTTCAGCTCAACTCCGACAAGAAATCACTGACCCTCGATGCAGCCACTCCCGATGGCAAAGAGATCCTCACAAAACTCATCAAACAGGCCGATATCTTTGTTGAAAACCTTCACCCCGGCGCCATGGACAAACTTGGCTTCAGCTGGGAAGTGGTGCATCAGCTCAATCCACGGTGCATCTACGGCACAATCAAAGGGTTCCCCCTTTCGTCGCAGTTCAAGGATCTCAAGGCTTACGAACCCGTGGCTCAGGTGACCGCAGGCGCCGCATCCACCACCGGATGGTGGGAAGGCCCCGACAACGTCCCGACACAGAGCGGCGCCGCACTCGGCGACTCCAACTCAGGCATGCACCTGCTCATCGGTCTGTTGGCAGCTCTTCTCCAGCGCGACAAAACCGGCGAGGGGTCCTACGTCTATCAGTCGATGCACAACGCATGCCTTAACCTTTGCCGTATCAAGACCCGCGATCAGCTCACACTCGACCGCATCGGCTATCTGACACAATTCCCGCAGTATCCTAACGAAAAATTCGGCGACTTCGTTCCACGTTCAGGCAATCAGGAAGGCTCAGGCGTGCTCGGATGGACCTACAAATGTAAAAACTGGGCTACCGACCCCAACGACTACGTATATGTAATTCTCCAGCGCGACTCAAAGAGCTTTACCAAAGCATGCAACGCTCTCGGATTTGAAGACTGGCTCACCAATCCCGATTTCAACACCGCCGACGCACGCGACCGCCACAAACAGGAAATATATGCCCGCATCGAAGCCTGGACCATCACCAAGGACAAATATGAAGTCACAAAGCTCCTTTCGGCTGCCGGCGTTCCCGTTGGTCCCGTCATCTCCACCAAAGAGCTTCTCAACGATGAGAGCCTTTACGACGGCAACACGCTCGTAAAAATCAATCAGGGCGGCAAAATCGGCGAATTCGTAACCGTCGGATGCCCCTTCACACTCTCCAACTATCAGCCCACCTACGGCCCGTGCCCCACACTCGGCGGAAACACCGAAGAAGTGCTCGCTTCCATCGGCTACACCCCCGATCAGATTGCTTCGTTTGCCCAGAACGGCACGACCGCTCCTCTCGCAAAGCCTGCGAAATAACATTCAATCACGACTCTAAAACATCAAAACCATGTCAACAACTTCCACCCCCGCACCCGCGCCGGCACAACAACCGTCCTATCCCAACCAAGTGACCGGGATGTATATTCTGGCTCGTGCGCTCAAAAATATAGGCATCGATACGATGTATGGTCTGGTCGGAATTCCGGTCACCGAATTCGCCTATCTTTGCCAAATGGAAGGAATCCGTTTCGTGGGCTTCCGTCACGAACAGCAGGCAGGCATGGCGGCCGCGACCCACGGCTACCTCACAAAACGCCCCGGTGTGCTCCTGACGGTGTCATCGCTCGGCTTCCTGAACGGGCTGACCGCCACTGTCAACGCCACTGTCAATTGCTATCCCATGATTCAGATTTCAGGATCAAGCGTCCGCGAACCCATTGATCTCGATCAGGGAACATATGAAGGTCTCGACCAGCTCAATGTGGCAAAAGGTCTTGTCAAAGCCGCTTACCGTGTCAACAAGCCCGAAGATATCCCCATCGCGGTAGCCCGCGCCTACCGTGCCGCTATCTCCGGCCGTCCGGGCGGCGTCTATCTCGACGTGACCACCCCGTGTCTTGGAGCGATAATGGACAAAGCCGACGCCGACAAGATGTTCTTCGAGCCCGTCGACCCATGTCCGGCCATGATTCCTTCGCCCGAATCTGTCGACCGCGCCGTACAGCTTCTCGCTTCCGCAAAACGCCCGGCTATCCTGCTTGGCAAAGGAGCCGCATATGCCCAGATCGACGACAAGATCAAAAATCTCATTGAATCCACCGGCATACCGTTCTATCCGATGTCGATGGCCAAGGGCCTTATGCCCGACAACCACCCGCTGAGCGCCATCTCGGCCCGCTCGACGATCATGGAACAGGCCGACGTCGTGATGCTCGTAGGCGCCCGCCTCAACTGGCTGCTCTCGCGAGGACATGGAAAATGGAACCCCGACGGCAAATTCATCCAGCTTGATATCGAGCCCACCGAAATCGACTGCAACAGACCGATTGCAGCTCCCGTCGTGGGCGATCTCGAAAGCTCCGTCGATGCCATAACGGCACGGCTTAAAGACGTGAAACTTGCCATGGATCCTGCATGGGTTACCGGAATTCAGGAAGAATCGAAAGTGAAAAACGCCAAATTCCTCCAGCGC
>CAJJOX010000147.1 GCA_905193485.1 uncultured Porphyromonadaceae bacterium
ACGCTCTCTTTCTGCGCGGCGGTGACGCTGACCGCTTTCCGCTCACGGTAGAAGGCGGTCTGGAGATGGGGTCGCAATGGGGTGGCGTATTGCATGCCGTCGACCCCTACACTCATGAACCATACGTGGTCGATCTGCCGCATGGGTTCAAAGACTTCATTAAAATGTTGTTTATGTCGTCAAGCGGAAATGACGGTGACATCAATCAGATAGGAGAAGTCACCAATATCCTCGGCAATCATGTGGGACAGTGGTCATTGGCGGCCAACTGGGATCAGAAGGATATAGACTGGAAATTCCGTGCCTATTATGAGCATTTCTTCGATGATCATTCGATGATGTTTTTCGACCATGCTTGGAAAGACATGCTTCTTGGAGTGGAAGTGTCGGTGCCGAAGAATCCGGTGATATCCAGATTCCTGTACGAGTATATCAATACGAAAGATCAGAGCGGATCTGTCTACTGGGATAAGACTCCGGAGATTCCGTCGCAGGTGAGCGGCGCTGACGAATATTATTCCCATGCTCTTTTTACCGGCTGGCAGACATGGGGAATGGGACAGGGCAATCCGCTGCTTATTTCACCCATCTACAATCCCTCCGGCCTGTTTGATCCATACCAATTCATGAACAACCGCATCAAAGGCCATCATTTCGGTTTTGCCGGTAATCCGGCCGATGGCCTCGACTATCGTGTACTTCTGACATATACGCGTTCATGGGGTTCTTATTTTTATCCGGCGCCTTCGGTGCGCCACAATTTCAATGCCTTGCTCGAATTGACATGGCGTCCGCGATTCCTTCAGGGTTGGACGGGTCGTCTTGGTGTCGCGGCCGATGGCGGCAGGCTCCTTGGAAAAAGTTTCGGTGCAATGCTGACAATTTCTAAAACCGGATGGCTATGAAACGATTGAAACATCTTTTGGTGATGACGGTCGCCTTAGCGACTGTGCTCGTGGCTTTTTCGTGCCGCGAACTCGCTCAAAACGGCGATTTTTCCGGTCAGTGGCAAGTGCTCACCATCGAATATCCCGATGGCACGACTGAAAACGTGCAGGGACAACGTTATTATCGCATATACCGTAAGGTGCTGCAGCTGGCCACTCCGGGTCAGACCGTCGTAACCGCCAATCTTCAGTATGATGAAGATGCCGCTACGTTCTCGGCACAGTTTCCATATGCCACACGGCGTGAAGTGATTCCTTGGGGAATAGCGTGTCCGGAAGGTGTCGATCCGGAGGAAACCGGGTTCACGGTGCATTTCACCATCAACGAGCTGAGTTCGTCGCGTCTGATCTTTACCGGTGAAACGGGTATCGTCATCACATGCCGTAAATTCTGACGGCGAACGGTGATGGCGGTTTGTCCCGCGATGCCGTGCATGTGCCGGCACGAGGTTTTATGGCTACGCGATGGTTAATAATGCTAAAATAATGCAAATTGACTGTTAATTTCCGGATGGATGAGCGACCGGAAAGTATAAAAAAAGCGACATGGTTGCAAGGGAATGAAAAAAATGCTACCTTTGCATCAATTCGTAGTCACGGAGGGGGCAGATGCTTCCTCCATTTTATTTGCAATAGAAAATGATCGACAGACAAATCATATCCCGTATCGTAGAGGATGCCCTTGAGGGTACAGATGCTTTTCTTGTCGACGTCGTCGTGACGTCCGACAACAGAGTGACAGTTGAAATCGACTCCGATTCCGGTGTCGACATCGACACATGCGCGCGGCTCACACGCGAGATTGAAGCGTCTGTCGACCGCGATGTCGAGGATTACGAACTCGAAGTCGGCTCCGCCGGTCTGACCTCTCCGCTCAAAGTGCGCCGTCAGTATGTGAAAAACATCGGCAATGAGCTGGAAGTGCTCACTCGTGACGGGCGCAAGCTCTCGGGCGTGCTCACAGAGGTTTCGCCCGACGGCACAAGCTTCGTGATTTCCGTCAAGGAAAAAGTCAAGGAAGAGGGCAAGAAACGCCCCGTGATTGTCGACAAGCCTATCGAGCTGAAAGTCGCCGACACCAAATACGTGAAATATCAAATAAACTTCAAATAACCCATCACTACTACCCCAGATTATGGCTAAGAAAGAGGAAGCTCCCAATATGGTGGAGCGTTTTGCCGAATTTAAAGAACTGAAAAATATCGACAAGGCCACTATGATCAGTGTGCTTGAAGAGTCGTTCCGCAACGTGCTGGCCAAAATGTTCGGCACTGACGAAAACCTCGACGTGATCATGAATCCCGACAAGGGCGACGTGCAGATATTCCAGAACCTCACCGTTGTGGCTGATGGCGAAGTGACCGATCCCAACCAGCAGATAAGTCTGACGGATGCCAGAGCCGATCAGGATCCCGATGTGGAGATCGGTGAAGAACATACAAAAGAGATTTTCTTTGCCGACTTCGGGCGCCGTGCCATCCTCAATCTGCGCCAGACTCTCCAGTCGAAGATCCTCGACCTTCAGAAAGAGGCCATCTACAATAAATTCAAGGAACTTGAAGGCGAACTTGTGACAGGCGAAGTGTATCAGACCTGGTCGCGTGAAACACTTCTGCTTGACGACGATAAGAACGAGCTGCTTCTTCCGAAGAGTGAATCGATTCCCGGCGACTTTTTCCGCAAGGGTGAAACGATCCGCGCGGTTGTGGCCAATGTCGACAACAAAAACAACAATCCCAAGATCACGGTCAGCCGTACAAACGAAAATTTCCTCCGTCGCCTTTTCGAGCTCGAGGTGCCCGAGATTCACGACGGTCTGATAAATATCCGCGCCGTGGCCCGAATTCCCGGCGAACGCGCAAAAATAGCTGTCGAGAGCTATGATGACCGCATTGATCCGGTGGGCGCATGCGTAGGCGTAAAGGGGTCGCGCATCCATGGCATCGTGCGCGAGTTGCGCAACGAGAATATCGATGTGATCAACTATACGGCCAATCCGTCGCTCTTTATCCAGCGCGCCCTTTCTCCCGCCAAGATATCCTCGATCCGTCTTGACGAGGAGGAGAAACGTGCCGAAGTGTTCCTGCGTCCCGAAGAAGTGTCGCTCGCAATCGGCAAGGGCGGCCTCAACATCAAGCTCGCATCAATGCTCACCGGCTATGTGATCGACGTTTACCGCGACACTGAAGAAAGCACGGAAGAAGATATCTATCTCGACGAGTTCAAAGACGAAATCGACGGCTGGGTCATCGACGCCCTTAAGGAAATAGGCTGTGTGACGGCGAAGAGCGTGCTCAACATGCCGCGCCAGACTCTGATCGACAAGGCCGACCTCGAGGAGGATACCGTCGACAACGTGATCAGCGTGCTCAAGGCTGAGTTTGACGAAGAATGATATCATGACTGATCCGCAGGCGTGAAGGCAATTGACGCACATGCGGCTAACGAGCCTTCGGGTCAGCGGACAATGATGTCGAGATCAATTCGCAATTCACCTCAGGCTTACGCTAAAACAAATAATAGAAAACATCAACATAATATATGGCGAGAACGAAAATAAGTAAAGCGGCAAAAGACTTCAACGTGTCGATAGCCACCGTTGTGGAATTTTTGCAGAAAAAAGGCATAACCATCGACAATAATCCCAATTCGCGTATCGATGAGAATGCCTATGAGCTCCTTCTGAAGGAGTATGCGCCCGACAGAGCCTTGAAATCGCAATCCGAGCAGGTGTCCACCGACCGTAAAGTGAAAGAGGCCGCCGAGACGGAGAATACGGTCGCTCCGGCTCCGGATCCCGCGCCTGTGGCCGAACCGCGTCCTGCTATCGGACCGAAAGTTATAGGGAAGATCGATCTCGAAACCGGTCGCCCCGAGCCTGTAAAGCCTGTGGCTGTCGAGCAGCGTCAGCCTGAGACACCGGTTGTCAAGGCCGAGCCTCCGAAACAGGCCGAGCCTGTTGTCGCTCCGGTTGAAAAGAAGGCCGAACCGGCCAAGAAAGCCGAACCGGCCGTGCCCGCCACGACGCCAAAGCCGGCTGCGCCTGCCCCTGAGCGTGAAAAAACGATTCATGCGGCCACCACACCCGATACCAAACCCGAGAAGCCTGCCGCAACACCTGCGGCATCGGCCACTCCCGACAATTTTATTCCCACGACCATCTCCTCCACCGGACTGAATATAAATGTGGTGGGTAAAATCGACCTTTCGGCGATCAATCAGTCGACCCGTCCAAAAAAGAAATCGAAGGAGGAAAAACGCAACGAGCGGATTGCCAAATCCGGACAGCCCGGCGGCAATGCAGGAAACGGCGCCGGCGCCGATGCAGACCGCAAGAAGCGCAAACGTATCCGCGGAAAAGAGAAAGTGGATATCAACAATCCCGGCCAAAACCAGTCGTCGCCCCGTCAGCAAGGCGGTCAGGGACGTAACGGCGGCGGTAACAACAACCGTGGCGTCGAACGCCGTCAGCTTCACACCGAGGTCAATGAGGAAGATGTGCAGCGTCAGGTAAAGGAAACGCTCGCACGTCTTACGACCAAAGACAAGGGCCTCAAGAAGGGCGCGAAATGGCGTAAGGAAAAACGTGAGGCCACCCGCGAACGCGAACGCGAGGCTCATGAAATGGAGGTTGCCGAAAGCAATGTGTTGAAGCTTACCGAATTTGTTACCGCCAACGATCTTGCGTCGATGATGAACGTGCCGATCAATCAGGTCATAGGCACGTGCATGAGCATCGGCGTGATGGTGTCCATCAACCAGCGCCTCGATGCCGAAACAATCAATATCGTGGCCGAGGAATTCGGATTCAAGACCGAGTATGTTTCAGCCGAAGTGGTCGAGGCCATCCATCAGGAAGAAGACTCGGAAGAGGAACTCATGTCGCGTCCGCCTATCGTGACCGTGATGGGCCACGTGGACCACGGCAAGACATCGCTGCTCGACTATATCCGCAACGCCAACGTCATCGCAGGCGAGGCCGGCGGCATAACCCAGCATATCGGCGCCTACAACGTCAAGCTTTCCGACGGACGCCGCATCACATTCCTCGATACTCCGGGCCATGAGGCGTTCACCGCCATGCGTGCCCGCGGCGCCAAGGTGACCGACCTCTGTATCATCATCGTGGCGGCCGACGACAATGTCATGCCGCAGACCGTCGAGGCCATCAACCATGCATCGGCCGCCGGTGTCCCCATCGTGTTTGCCATCAACAAGATTGACAAACCAGCCGCCAATCCCGACAAAATCAAGGAGGAACTCGCCGGCATGAACTATCTTGTCGAAGAGTGGGGCGGCAAATATCAGTCGCAGGACATCTCGGCCAAAAAAGGCATCGGAGTCGACGAACTTATGGAAAAAGTGCTCCTCGAAGCTGAAATGCTCGATCTCAAGGCCAATCCCAACCGCAATGCCACCGGTTCGATCATCGAATCGTCGCTTGACAAAGGACGCGGATATGTCGCCACTGTGCTTGTGTCGAACGGCACTCTCCGCGTGGGCGACACTATCCTCGCAGGCACGCACTACGGCAAGGTGAAAGCTATGTTCAACGAGCGCAACCAGCGCATACGCGAGGCCGGCCCCGCCACTCCGGCGCTGATCCTCGGCCTGAACGGCGCCCCGACGGCTGGCGACACTTTCAACGTCATGGAATCGGAGCAGGAAGCCAAAGAGATCGCCAACAAGCGCGAACAGCTCCAGCGCGAACTTGGCCTCCGCACCAAAAAGATCCTCACACTTGAGGATATCGGCCGCCCCCGCGCCCTCGGCCATTTCCAGGAACTCCACA
>CAJJOX010000148.1 GCA_905193485.1 uncultured Porphyromonadaceae bacterium
CGGGGGGGGGGGAAGGATTCCCGTCCACATGCCCCGCGCCCGCCGACCCGTCGACATACTGGACGTGGCCACCGGCACCGGCGACCTCGCAATGCTCATTGCCCGACGCATCACCGGCTCCCACATCACCGGCATAGACCTCTCGGAAGGCATGATCGACATCGGCCGTAAAAAGATCGCCGAAGCCGGACTCGACAGACGCATATCGCTCCGCACCGCCGACAGCCTTGCAATGCCGTTTGACGACAACACATTCGATGCCGTCACAGTAGCCTACGGAGTGCGCAACTTTGAAAATCTGCTTCAAGGCTACCGGGAAATGCTGCGGGTGCTCCGCCCCGGAGGGTCGCTTTGCGTCATCGAACTCGCGACGCCGTCCGCAACTATGGTGCGGCCATTATATAAATTCTACACCCGCTGCATCATTCCTGCAGTAGGGCGTCTGGTGTCGAAAGATGTGCGTGCCTATTCCTATCTGCCCGAAAGCATCGCCGCCGTGCCACAACGCTCCGAAATGACAGATCTCATCAGGCAGGCAGGATTCGCCGATCCGTCGTTCAAGACACTCACTTTCGGCACATGCTGCATCTACACGGCAATCAAACAAAGCTGATGCCCGTTTAAAGGACAACCATTATTACACATTAATAATATGAACATCAAAACAATCTCCATCGCAATGACTCTTACTCTGACAGCCGCCACCGGCCTCAGCGCGCAGGAGCATCTGCACAGTCTTGATGCCTCTCAGATCGACAATGCGATCGCCCCAGGCACCGACTTCTATGGCCATGTCAACCACAAATGGCAGCAGGCCAACCCTCTGACGCCCGAACATGCCCGTTACGGCAAATTCAACGTACTCAACGACTCCTCCGAAGTGCGCGTAAAAAATCTCGTGCTCGGCCTCGCTGAAACAAACCCGCAACCGGGAACGGTGGCATTCAAGGTTTCGACAATCTATTCACAGGCCATGGACTCCGTGCGCCGCAACGCTGAAGGCGCCGCTCCCATACAGGCCGATCTGCGTAAGATCGAGAACACCACGCACGACGGCATGGAAGATCTGTTTCTATGGATGCACGCCAACTATGCATCACCTTTCTTTAGCGCAGGCCCACAGGAAGACCTCGCCAACTCCTCGCAATATGCAATGTATGTGAGCGGTGGCGGAATCGGACTCGGCGACCGCGATTACTACCTCAAAAACGACAAACGCAACAAAGAAGTGCGCGAAGCCTATCAAAACCTCATCGTGCGCCAGATGATGAACGCAGGCTACAAGAAAAACGCAGCCAAACGCATCATGCGCAACGTCATGAAGATCGAAACAGCCATCGCCGACTCGACATGGACACGCGAACAGAGCCGCAACATCCCCGCCATGTACAATCCCCGCTCTTTCGCCCAACTCAAAGAGATGTATCCCAATATAAACTGGGACCGCTTCTTCATCGAAACCATGGGCATCGAATCGCCCGAACAGGTAATTGTCACCGAAATCAACACCGTCAAGAAGGCAAACGACCTCATGGGCACGCTCACAGACCGTGAGATCAAGGATTACTACCTTTGGAAATACGTCGCCCAGGCAGCAGGCCGTCTAAGCGATGACTTCGCCGACGCTTCTTTCGACTTCTCCAAGGTGATGAGCGGCGTTCAGGAGCAGCGTCCGCGCTGGAAACGCGCCCTCGGAGCCACCGAAGGAGCCATGGGTGAGGCCATCGGCCAGCTCTATGTGGAAAAATATTTTCCCCAGTCGTCGAAAGACTACATGATCGGCCTTGTTGAAAATCTCCGCACCGCACTCGGCAAACACATCATCAATCTGCCGTGGATGAGCGTCGACACAAAACTCAACGCCATCAAAAAACTCAACGCGTTCACCGTAAAAATAGGCTATCCTGACAAATGGAAAGACTATTCCTCGATGGAAATCGACCCCAGCCTCTCCTACTACGAAAACATGCACAACGTGGGCATGTGGCATCAAAAAGAATACTACAAAAAATGGGGCAAACCCGTAGACCGCACCGAATGGGGCATGACACCTCAGACCGTCAACGCATATTATAACCCGCTGGCCAACGAAATCGTATTCCCGGCCGCCATCCTGCAGGCTCCCTTCTTCGACCCGCAGGCATCCGACGCCGAAAACTACGGCGGCATCGGTGTGGTTATCGGCCACGAGATGACTCATGGATTCGACGATCAGGGTCGCAACTTCGACGCCAACGGCAATATGACCGACTGGTGGACACCGGCCGACGCCGAAGCATTCAATGCACTTGCCAAAGGCCTTGGAGCACAGTTTGATGCCGTCGAGGTACTTCCCGGCCTGCACGCCAACGGCACATACACCATGGGCGAAAACATAGCCGATCAGGGCGGTCTCCGCGTAGCCATGACAGCATTCCTCGACTCTCAGAAAAAGAAGGGTGTCGACGTGGAAACCGAAACCATCGACGGCTTCACTCCGGCTCAGGTATTCTATATGAACTACGCCAACCTCTGGGGTCAGAACATCCGCGATGAAGAGATCCGTTCACTCACGACCGGCGATGTACACTCGCTCGGCGAAAACCGCGTCAACGTCACGCTCCGCAACATCGAGCCATTCTTCACCGCTTTCGGCATCACGGAAGGCCAACCCATGTTCCGTCCCGCCGAAGAGCGCGTCATCATCTGGTAAAACAGATTTTCAGTCATAACATTATTAAAAGAGGCGTGTCGATAGTGACATGCCTCTTTTTTGTCGACAAATCGAGATCGGACACGTATAAAATTAACACGGTTAATCATTTATCCGTGTTGCCATACAGGCTATCGACAGATTGCCGCATAGCGGCCAATCCGACATCCTCACAACTCTATATTGTTGAAAAATTGTTAACTTGCCCCACATTTATGACATTAATCATATCTCATACCGTCTGTTGTATGTAATTTTGCACATTGAAAACAACATGCCGCATGCACCGGCGTCAGTGGACCCGTTTCATCCGACCGGCAACAATGACCATCAGGCATTTGTTTTCACAAACGTGTGGATATCTATAATAACCGCCGCTGACAGAAAATATAAATTCAAGGTAAAATAAGACAATTTTTAAAAGAAAGATTATGAACGTTAGAATGTTGAAAGGCATTGCCGCGTTAGGCATGAGCCTGACATTGGGCTTTGCCGCCACATCGTGCAAAAAAAGTGACGATGCCGCCGCACAGAAAGAGATGCCCGCCCCGCAAGTGGCCGTCATGACCGTTTCGGCTCAGAACGCCGACAACCAGAAAGAATATCCCGCCAAAATTGAAGGCAAGACCGACATCGCGATCCGTCCCCAGGTCACCGGATTCATCACGAAAGTGTGTGTCGATGAAGGACAGACCGTAAAAAAAGGCCAGACCCTTTTCGTTCTTGACCAGGTGCAATTCCAGGCTGCCGTCGACAACGCCCAGGCCGCTGTCAACTCTGCCCAGACCGCTGTCAACACTGCGGCCATGACCGCCGACACCAAACGACAGCTTTTTGAGAAAAACATCATCAGCGCCTACGACAACCAACTCGCACAAAACCAGCTCGCCACCGCGCGCGCATCGCTCGCACAGGCACAGGCCGCACTCACGCAGGCCCGCAAAAACCTGTCGTACACCGTAGTGACCGCTCCTTCCGACGGCGTTGTAGGCACTATTCCCAACCGTGAAGGATCTCTCGCCTCACCTTCGTCCATGGATCCCCTCACCACGATTTCCGACAACTCAAAAGTCTATGCCTACTTCTCGCTCACCGAGAAAGACCTTCTCGAGATGACCGACAACGGCAACCGCTCGCTGGCATCCGCCATCGACTCCATGCCCGAAGTAAGCCTCAAACTTGCCAACGGCACCATCTACCCGTTCAGCGGCAAAGTGGCAACCGTATCCGGTGTCATCAACACCGCCACCGGCGCCGCTTCGGTCCGCGCACTCTTCGACAATCCCAGCGGAATGCTCCGGAGCGGCAGCACGGGAGCCATCATTCTGCCGATCAAGACCGACAACGCCATCATCATTCCTCAGAAAGCCACTTATTCGATTCAGGACAAAAAATTTGTCTATATCGTTGAAAACGACGGCACTCTCCGCTCACGCAACATCACAGTCCTTCCCCAGAACAACGGACAGGAATATGTCGTGCTCAACGGCATCAATCCCGGCGAGCGCATCGTGGTCGAAGGTGTCGGCACCCAATCGGTTCGCGAGGGCATCAAGATCAATCCCGTCGATGCCGCCGATAAAGCCGGCCAACAGACCGCTCCCCAGGCCAAATAAAAAAGCTCCGCAATCTGCCGGATCTCAATCTATCCTCATATCTGTAAGATCAATCAAAACGACTTAAACAATCGCGGAACATTATCCGCGAGAACTTAAAGCAATGAAATTAGATACATTTATCAACCGCCCGGTGCTTTCGACCGTAATCTCGATCTTTATCGTGCTCCTCGGTCTTATCGGAATGATCTCGCTGCCAATCACGCAGTATCCCGACATCGCACCGCCAACCATCTCGGTGACCACAACTTATCAGGGTGCGAATGCACAGGCTGTGCTCAACTCCGTGATTGCGCCGCTTGAAGAAGCAATCAACGGCGCCGAAGGCATGACCTACATGGAATCGACCGCCACAAACACCGGCTCGGCCACAATCAACGTCTATTTCGAACAGGGTTTCGACCCTGACATGGCAGCCGTCGACGTACAGAACCGCGTGGCTAAAGCACAGAACCTCCTTCCCGCCGAAGTAACACAGGTGGGCGTGCTCACTCAGAAACGCCAGACATCGATGCTCATTGGCATCGCGCTATATTCCGACAATGACAACTACTCCACCGAGTTTATCGACAACTACATGAAGATCAACGTTGTTCCCGTCATCCAACGTGTACAGGGTGTGGGCGACGTGATGAGCTTCGGCGCCGACTACTCGATGCGAATCTGGCTCAAACCTGAGGTGATGGCGCAATACAACCTCATGCCGGGCGATATCAGCGCCGCTCTTGCCGAACAGAACCTCGAGGCAGCGCCCGGTTCATTCGGCGAACAGGGCAACCAGTCGTTCCAATATACGATGACATATAAAGGACGTCTGGACAATCCTGAAGAATTCGGCGACATCGTGGTGCGTGCCACTGAAAACGGTGAAGTGCTCCGGCTGAAAGATGTTGCCGAAATCGAACTCGGCAAAGTAACCTACGGCTTCGGCAACTCCTTCAACGGTCATCCGTCAACTATGGCCATCGTGTTCCAGACGGCAGGCTCAAATGCAACCCAGATCATCAACGACTGTCTTGCCCAGGTGGAAATAATGAAAAAAGATCTTCCTGACGGACTTCACTTTGCAATCCCGATGAACAACAACGACTTCCTCTATGCGTCGATCCATCATGTGCTCCAGACGCTTATCGAGGCTTTCATCCTTGTGTTCATCGTGGTCTATATCTTCCTCCAGGACTTCCGATCGACAATCATCCCTGCCATCGCCATTCCCGTGGCGCTGATCGGCACATTCTTCGTGCTCAACCTCATTGGATTCTCCATCAACCTTATCACACTCTCGGCTCTTGTGCTTGCGATCGCAATTGTGGTCGACGACGCCATTGTGGTGGTCGAAGCCGTACACGCCAAGCTTGACGTTGGCTATAAAAGCGCGCGCCAGGCATCCCTCGACGCCATGAACGAG